>CAIZKT010000137.1:0-5833 GCA_903933565.1 uncultured Victivallales bacterium
CCACCGCGATGGTCGCGAAGGGGCGCGAAGGAATTCGGCACCGCGAATGCACGCAAAAGAGTGGCGGGTGTCCCGCCGTCAGGCAGGTAGGGCGGGGCCGCCGGACCCGCCGCCCGCATAAGGAACAGCATGAACCTCATCGCCAAAGGGCTGGAATGGCTCACCGTGAAGCTCGCCGAAAGCGCTTCCGTGAACTGCTCGCTGCTGTCGGCCCACTCCACAGCCATCCCGCTGCGGGCGACCTTCGGCAAGGTGCAAGTCCAGGTGCCGGAGGCCAACGGCGCCGTGCTGGTGCTGGAAGTCGTCACCGCCATCGTGCCGGCTGCTGACCTCGCTGGCTACACCCCCCGCAACGGCGACTGGCTGATTGGCACGGGCGTGGATTACGAGGTGGCCGCGCCAGGGCACGGCACCGCCTCCTGGGCCTGGTTGGATGCGTACCGGACGCGGGTCCGGCTCTATTTGAGGGAACGCCATGTCGAGCGCGCCACAGGTTGAAACGCTTCGCGCCCTGGAAGCCCACTTGCGACAGGCCAGCCTGCCGCAGAGCCCGCTGGTGCGCGTGGCCATCATCCCTGAGCTGACACGCGAGGAGATCGCTGAGAAGACCTGCGTCACGATCCTGCCAGGGGTGCCGAACCCGGAGTTCCAATCCCGGAACGCCCTGCGCGCGGACCAGGTGATGGACGTGGCGATCCAGCGGGCGCTCCCCACGGCCACGGATGGCAGCGGCCAGGTGAGCGACCTCGACTGGCACAGCGTGGCTGCCATGATGGAGCTGCAGCGCGCGCTGCTCCTGGCGCTGGCCCAATTCCCGCGCGTGAAGGGGATCGAAGGCGTGAACAGCGGCCCCAGGGAGCATGCGCAGCAGGGGGTCTGGACCTCCGTCTACCGCGTCACGATCCATGGGGAGACCGAGCGATGGTAATCGCGCATTTCAAGGCTGACTTTCGGGAGACGGCCGCCGCGCTCGCGAAGTTCAAGGCCGCGGCCCGCCAGGCGCTCTACCGCCAAGCCGGGTTCATCCGCACCACGACCAAGAACTCCATGAAGGCCGGCCGCCCCAACCAGCCCAGCCGCCCCGGTGAGCCGCCGCACAGCATCACCGGCCTGTTGAAGAAGTTCCTCTTCTTCTCCTGGGACTCGCTGCAGCAGAGCGCGGTCATCGGCCCGGCAGCCTTCAAGGCGCGGGCGGTCACACCGCGGCTGTTGGAAGAGGGCGGCCAGGAGCAAGCCCGCGTCTGCGTCGGCCGGCTGCGGGTGCGCAAGCAGGTGACGATTGCGCCGCGGCCGTACATGGCGCCGGCGCTGCAGGCGTCGCAAAAGAAACTGCCCGATTACTGGGCGAACTCGATCAAGGGCGCGTAGCAGCCCGCGGATCAGACAAGGAGCAGAGCATGGGTACCGTGAGACTGGGTAAAGACGCCGTGGCGTACTACGGCACCGCCGGTAGTGCGCTTTCGGCGCTGACGACGATTCTGAGCGGCGTGCGCGAGGTGACACTCAACCTCAGCGCTGGCAAGGCCAAGACCACGACGCGTGCCAGCAACGGGTGGGAGACCGAGGTGGCCACCCTGCGCACCCTGTCCGTGGCCTTGAAGATCCCGCTCGACACGACCGACGCCGGCTACCAGGCGCTGACCACTGCCTTTACCAGCAGCGGCCTGTTGGCCTGCGCCTTCCTGACGGACGCCAAGGCCGTGGCCGGCGCCGAAGGGCCGGTCGGAGACTTCTCGGTCGTGAAGTTCGACCGCGCCGAGCCCATCGACGGCGAGATCCTGGTCGACGTCGAACTGGCGCTGGCCAAGTTCACAGCCTGGAACAAGACCGCCGGATCGTAAGAAGGGGGCAGGGAGCAGGGTTCAGGCGCCAGGGTTCAGGCGCCAGGGTTCAGGCGCCAGGGTTCAGGGGTCAGGTGGAGCAACGGTTCCCGAAACCTGAACCCTGAACCCTCTCCCCCGCCTCTCCCCCTACCTCCAGACACCCCGTTCACCCAGAGGCCCCCCTATGCATAAGTTCAAAGACTCCAAGCACCGCGAATGGACCATCTCCCTCACCATCGGCCGCGCCAGAGAAGTCCTCGACGTCACCGGCGTGGACCTTCTACAGCCGGAGTCCGGCACCCCCTCGCTCCCGGAGGTGCTGGCGGATGAGTTCAAGGTCGCCGCCATCCTGGAGATCCTCCTGGCCGGTGAGTTCCGGCGCCTCGGGATCGACCCCAAGGCTGTGATGGCTGAAGACTGGGATGGCGCCACCTCGCGCGCCGCCTACGACGCCTTCCTCGAGGAGCTCGCCGCTTTTTTCGAGGACCGGGGGCAAGCCCCCCGTGCGGCGATCATCCGCAAGACCCGCGAAGCCATCTCTACCGCCCTGGAGATCGTCGGCGAGAAGGCCAACGCCCTCAACCCGGCCGCCGAACTGCGGCGCCTGGCGCTTGCCCCCCCTTCAGCCGCTGGGAATACGTATGGCAGGCCGCCGGACGTATCTGCGTCGACCCCCGCCCCCTGACCTTCTGGGAACTGGCCACGGCGGACCAGGGGGCGGCGCTGGCTCGCTGGTCGGCCGTGGCCGCCCTCCAGGGCGCCATCGCCAACGCCTGGGACGGGCGCGGCATGCAGGGGGTGCTGCAGCGCACACAGAGGATCATCGAGGAACTGAACGGGACGCACCGCGCGGATGACGCGCCGGGCGACCTGTCCATCATCCGGGGAGTGCTCGAATCATGTCATCGTCGGCAGGCGCAATAAGGCAGGGAAGAGCGTTCGTCGAGCTATTCACGGACGACTCCAAGCTGACCCAGGGGCTGCGGAAGGCCGAGAACGCCGTCGCCAAGTTTGGGCACAAGGTCTCCGAGGTCGGCAGCAAGCTGATGGTCGCCGGCGGCGCCCTGATCGCCCCGCTCGGGCTGGCGGTCCACTCCTACACCAAGGCCGGCTCGGAACTGCAGGAGATGAGCGAGCGCACCGGGATCGCCGTTGAGAGCCTCTCCGCGCTGCAGTACGCCGCCTCGCAGACCGGCGCCAGCATGGAACAGTTGGAGAAGGGGATCCATCTCTCGCAGAAGCTTCTCGGATCCTCCCTCGGCGCCAAGACCTTTGCCGCGCTCGGCCTGGACATCGCCAAGCTCAAGGCACTTTCGCCGGAAGAGCAGTTCCTGGCGCTGGCAGAGGCGATCTCCCGCATACCGGGGCAGGTGGACCGCGCGGCCGCTGCCATGAAGGTCTTTGGCAAGGGCGGCGCCAGCCTGCTGCCGTTCATCAACCTCGGGCGCGAGGGGATCTACCGGTTGCGGGCCGAAGCGCAGAAGTTGGGGCTCGTGATGTCCGGCGAAGATGCCGCGGCGGCCGACCATTTGGGAGACAGCATCTCCCGGGTGCGGCAGCAGGTCCTGCGTTTGGTGGGCGCCGTGGGGGCCTCCCTGGCGCCGGCGCTGGAGCAGTTCGGACAGTGGCTCTCGCGCACCATCCCGCAGATCCGGCAGTTTGTGGAGGAACACCGCGGCTGGATTGTCCTGGCTGCCAAGGCCGCCCTCTACACCATCGGGCTGGGCGCGGCGCTTTGGCTGGTGGGGAAGGCCGTGGCCTTCGTCTCCGGGGTGCTGGCACTGCTGCGTGTGGCCGCAACCGTGGTCCAGACCCTGTTTGCCAACTGGCCGGCGCTGCTGATTGCCGGCGTGGTGGTGGCCGTGCTGTACGTCGCCGGCGCCTTTACGGAGCTGGGGCGCATCTTCCGGCAGGTCATGGGCGGCATCGGCGATGCCCTGGCCGCCGGCGACGTGGAGCTGGCCCTGAAGATCATGTGGGCCGGTATCCGCGTGCTCTGGACCGAGGGGGTCAACTACCTCCTCGACTTCTTCACCAGCATGCTGACCGGCCTGCTGCAGGCGCTGGCTTTCATCGGCGGCGGCATCATCGTCGGCGTCATGTACCTCTGCCAGGGGATCCACTGGCTCTGGACCGAGTTGTGGACGCGCGTGGCCAATGGTTGGACCGAGACCTGGTCGCGCCTCAAGACCGGAATCATCGCGGCTAAACAGTGGCTCCACCTGATGTCGGATGAGGAGGCCGCCGCAGCCATCAAGGCCGAGATCGAGACGCGGACAAAGACCATTTCCGAGCGCCAGCACGTCCGGGCCGATGAGCATGCCGAGGATCGCCAGCGCGTCGAGGATGCCAAGCAGGCCATGGAGAACCGCCTCAACAACCTGCAGCACTGGAACGATTCCGTGGTCTCTACCCACGCGGCCGAAGCCGAGCAGCGCCGGCAGGAACTGGCCGCCCTGATCGAAGAGGCCAAGGCCAAGAAGGAGGCCCTGAAGGTCAACCCCGAGGGGCCGGCCAGCCACACGCTGGCGCAACCCGACATCGCCGGTGCCCAGGAACGCGCCAGCGCCGTGGCCGGAACCTTTGACGTGGGCGCCCTGATGTCGCTGCAGGCCGGCGACAGCAAGGAGCACCTGGCCCGGATCGCGGAGAACACGCAACAGACCACCGAACTGCTCCAGGCGATCCAGGAGCAGAACGAGGCCGGCAGCGGCGGCTGGGGGGCTTGAGCAATGGCCGGTACAGTCACAGTCACGCAGGCATACAACCTCGGCACGCTCTCCTGGCAGGGGGGCACCCTCACGTATGTCGTCAAATGCACGCCCGACGCTGGCACCGGCGTCTATCCGACGCAGGGCGAGGTGGTCGCTGCGGTGCAGGCCGCGGTCCCCTCCAATGCGGCCATGATCGGCACCAACGGCTATCTCCTGCCGCTGGATGACGTGAAGCTCGAACACGTCACAGATGCACTCTGGCTGGTGGAGGCCACCTTCAAACGCCCGCAACCCCGCGACAAGCTCCCCGAGAGCAACGGCCCGGTCATCGACTTTGACACCACCGGCGGCACCCAGCACATCGTAGTCTCCAAGGCCTACCAGTCCTATGTCCCGAGCGGCGGCACCGTGCGCGACGTGAAGGGCGTGATCGGCGATGACGGCAAGCGCGTCAACGGCGTGGACATCGGCTACGCCGTCTACCGCTTCTCCGAGGAGTGGACGCTCCCCGACACCAGCGTCCCGAGCACCCCCGGCAGCGGGGTCGCCGCCACCGCCTGCACCACCAGCTACCGCGCCACGCTGAAGGCCCTGACCTTCAGGACCAACAGCGCGTCCTTCCGCGGCTTTGCTATCGGCGAGGTCCTCTTCGAGGGGGCCACCGGCCGCCGGGTTAAGGGCGGCGCCTTCAACGTCACCTACAAGTTTGCCGTGAGCCCGAACGCCACCAGCATCGCCGTGGGCGACATCACGGTGGGCAGCAAGGGGGGGTGGCAGTACCTGGATGTGCGCATGAAAGACTCCGCCAATGCCGATCGCGTGGTCCAGGTCCCGGCGCAAGCCACGGTCCACACCGTCTACGACGCCGGCGACTTCTCGCAGCTTGCCATCGGCACAGGAGCGCTCTGATGGACCCCCTCCGGCCAGTACGCGGCGGTGACCCGGTGCGCATGTCGGCCGCCACCCAGAATGCCGTGCTGCAGGCGGCGCGCACCGCCAACCGGATGCGCGGCTTCGGCGCCGCCGGCGCCTCCGAGCGCGAAGATGCGCAGGTCCTGATCGTGGCCGCCGCGGCGCTGGCCCGCTTCCAGGCGTTTGCCCTGGGCGCGGTGGTCAACACCCCGGTCGCGGATGGCAGCTTCCTGCGCCTGCCGGTCTTCAACTCCGCGGCCGTCACTGCCGACCAGCCGTTCGGGATCATGCTCGATCCGGCGCCAGCGGGTGGGACCGGCCGCGGCCTCCTCTTCGGCCTGGTGCCGGCGCAGGTGAGCATCCTGAGCTCCACGCACCAGTACG
>CAIZKT010000138.1:0-12875 GCA_903933565.1 uncultured Victivallales bacterium
AGACCGGCCGGTGAAGGAGGTCTAGTTCGAGGCCCTGGCGGAGGCAAAGCAGGAACTGGGTACGGACGCGCCCGATGGGCAGTTCTTCGCCCGCGCCCTGCCGCAGGCGCTATGGGAAGCGCCATGGATGACCGCCGTGGAGCGGGTGGTGCTGGTGCACCGGTTGCGCGAGGTGGTGGCGCAGGTGGGCTTCACGCGCTTCGAGGCGGCAGGACCCGACGAGCAGGGCGAGTTGTCGCTCGATGTGAAGCGGGCGCCGCTGGCCATTGACAGCTCCTGGCTGCCGGCGGTCGAGAACCGAGGTGAAGGGCTGTTCTTGCAGATCAGGGCCGATGCCGTGTCAGCGTGGCTGCAAACGGCGGCCGTCAAGAGCCGCGGAACGGCGTTGCTGCGCGGGTTCGATTTGTGGAAGGCGGACCATGAGGACAGCACGCGGAACTTCCCTGGACTGCCCTACTATATGCTCCACTCGCTGTCGCATCTGCTCATGACCGCCATCTCTCTGGAGTGCGGCTACCCGGCCTCGTCGCTGCGCGAACGGGTCTACGGCGTGGATGGCCGCTACGGGGTGCTGATCTACACCGGCTCATCCGACGCGGAGGGCACGCTGGGCGGGCTGGTGCTGGCGGGCCGGGAGATCCGGCGGCATCTGCGCCGGGCCCTGGAGATGGGCACGCTGTGCTCGAACGACCCCGTGTGCGCGGGCCATGTCCCTGCACCTCACGACAACCAGCCGATGCAAGGCGCGGCCTGCCATGGCTGCCTGCTAATTGCGGAGACGTCGTGCGAACAGCGCAACGAGTTGCTGGACCGGTCGCTGGTGGTCTCGACGGTCGAGGCCCTGGGGGCGGAGTTCTTCACGGGAGTGTAGAGCGGCGGAGCACAGCAGGATGAGGCATCGGGGTCCTACCCCGCACCCCGCCGGGGGTGCCTGGAAGGCACTCGTCCAAGGTCTCCCCGGACCCCTCATTTCAGGCGCGAAGGCCGCGGCATGCCGACACCACGCCGGCATGAAACAAGCACACTGACTATGCCGCGGTCTTCGCGCCGGAGGAATGGGAGGTCTGGAGTCCTGCTGGCCAGCAGGATCCAGCGGGGGTATGGGGGCAGAGCCACCAGACAAACAGCCTGCACGCTGTATGGTGTGACACCATGATGGAGGCACTTCGACAACTGTCGGCGCAGTCCCTGCGGGCCTTGGCCGCGTCATGCCGGCAGGGGGCGCTGCAGCATGGCTTCAGTCGCCATGCGGTGTCGCAGATCGTTGGGGGTCGCTGCGAGGCGGTGGTGACGTGCCTGGAAGGCCTGGCGCGTGACGGCATGGCTGCCGGCGGGGTGGCGGTTCTGCTCGAGGTGCTGGCGGAGGCGCGCGAACGTGAGGCGGATCTGCTGGGTCGGTTCGACCTGGTGCTTTCCGGCCCGGATGCTCCCGGGCTACCCACCCGCGATACGGCTGCGGTGGTGTACACCCTGATCGAGGGGGCCAGGACGGAGGTCCTGATGGTGGGCTACGCCGTGCATGACGGCCGGCGGCTTTTCGAGCGGCTGGCCGCACGTATGGCCGGGAACCCGGCGCTGAGCGTGGTGTTCTGCCTGGACATCCAGCGGCCGTACGGCGACACGTCCCTGGCCAGCGAGATCGTGCGGCGCTTCGCCCTCGACTTCCGGGCGCGCCATTGGCCCTGGCCGGTCCTGCCGGAACTGTGGTATGATCCCCGCTCGCCGGCCGAGGGTACCGAGGCACGTTCGTGCCTGCACGCCAAGTGCGTTGTGGTGGATCGCCGCGAGGCGCTGGTCACCTCGGCCAACTTCACTGAGGCGGCGCAGCAGCGCAACATCGAGGCCGGGGTACTGATCCGGCACGAGGCCATGGCCGCGCGCATCGCGGACTACTTCCTGGCCCTGCGCACCTCGGGCCAGTTGGTGCGGTGTGCGCTGGAGTAGGATGGGTGGGCGGCTGCTGCCCCCGCCACGGGTGTCGAGTTCGGAGGACGGGAGAGATAGAGGAGCATGTCTCCAAGACGCTACTACCAGGTGAAACCCGAGGCGTACCTGTTCGGGAAAGCGCATGGCGTCCCCGAGGAGGAGGTGCGCCAATGGTGCCTTGCTGAGCTGATGTCCAGCTACGGCGCCGGCATCAACGACCTGCATACCGAGTGGTCGGTCAAGGTAGGCAGCAGGAGGTACCGGGCGGACGTTGTCGTGAAGCGGGACAGCAAGCCGTTTGTGCTGGTGGAGTGCAAGAAGCGGGGCCATGCCGCGCACGACCATGGCATTGCCCAGGCCATCAGCTATGCGGACAGCGCCGGCGTGAAGGCCGAGTATGCCGTCTACACGAACGGTGAGGTGTGGGCGGTTCGCCGCCGGGTCGGCACAGAATGGGTGGCGGTCCCCGATCTTCCGCGTCTGCCCAACGAGATGGAGCCTATCGAAGTTGAGAGAGTCATGTCGCTGGTCGAGGAGCTTTGGCCCATCCTGCACTGTCTGGGAGGTCCCGTTTCCGTCTGCGATGCCGCACGTTACCTGTCCGCGTGGCAGCGGTTCCTCAATGGCGCCAACGAGGCCACCCAGGTCCACAACCGCGACGTGCTGGACGCGGCCGACAACGTATTCCGGGTGGCCGCGCAGGTCGAGCAACGAAATGGGTACCTGTCCGCCAAACTCGCGGCGGCAGTGAAGGCCTTGGCGGCGTTCGCCGAAGACCGTCAGTTGCCCTTCCACTGCGAGGACATGCCGGGCAAGTACCCGATGATGGAGATACTCCACGACCTGGGCCTGAACCTTGAGGGCATGGTCCGTGACGCGGAGGGCCAGGAGCATCCTGACGTCAGCTTGCTCCGGTTCATCCGGGTTGCGGTGACGCACATAGAGGCGTGCCTGGCGTGCAAGCCGACATTCCTGCACCCTGAGTTGCGCGTGCCGGTCCGGCAGGAGTTCCAGGACGTAGCCCTGCGCTATCTCAGGTCCGTGCTTCGACTGGGGCTCGACTGGGCAGTACCCGACCCGCTGAAGGATCCGAGCTGGGACTGGAGCGAGATCCGCGACCGCACGAAGCCGGCCTGGGATGCGATCCCGACGCTGTGGAAGGGCGCGCCTTGACTGCAAGGGGGTAGACGATGGGCGGCAGTGTCCGGCGCCGCGGCCTGGCCCTCGCACGAGGGCCAGAGAGTGCCGTACGTCGCGCTCCGGTCTGAGGCAGGAGGTTGAGCAGAACAGCCATGGCCACGATCCGCATAGCTGAGGGCGATGATCTCCGCCACATCCTCGAGTTCCTCGGGGCGCTGGACGACGTGCGTTGGCAGCAGTCGGCGAACTACAACCTTCTCAACTGGTGCCGCGACGATCTCTCCGCGGATGAGAAGCTGCTCACGCACTGGCTCTGCTACATAACCGACCGGCAGATGCCGTTCGAGCGGATCTGGGATGTCGGCGGCTACGTGTTGTCGCACCTGGTGCATGGCTACACCGCGGACCGCGACCGTTCCGTCCAGGACACCTTCGATGAACACTGCAACGCCTCATCAGGCGGCGTACAGCTGCGTTGCCGTCGGGACGGCCCGAACAAAGTGCTGGCCCGGTACGGCATCCATGGCGACACAGTTCCGTTCGCCTCGCGCTACATGCCAGCGGACGCGGTAATGATCTACCGCACCCTCGCGATCCTCGACGCGCATTACGGCCGGAGCTTCGCACAATTCCTCAGCAGAACGATGTGCGACACGGCCGACATGGCCGATGCCATTCGGCGGACAGCGGGCGCATTGGACCAGTTGACCTACGCCCATGCCGGAGCTGTGTCCTTGCCGCAGTTCCCCCAGCGTGTCCGCGCGGTGGCTGACGAAGCGCGGTCCTTCCGCCTCGACCCCGCGCACCGCGCCAAGACTTCGGGGCGGAAACGGCTCTGGTGCTCTCTACGGGACTACCTCAGGAGCCCCGTGTTCAATGACGATCTGGTGGCGGCACTGCAAGGGCTCGGGCTGCGGGACGCCCAGGAATGGCGGCGCACGGACCCCCGGCTGATCGAAGCGCTCACGGCCCTGGAGTTGCCGGGCGACGTATGGAACAACTCGTCTGTGTTCCGCGAAGGGCTGATCGCGCCGTTCGTTGCGGGTGTGCCGAAGTCCTGGGATATGCCGCGAACTGTGCGAGCCGTGTTTGACGAGCTCACCCGCCAGGGGCCCCTGCAGTTCCGTCCTGAGCAGTTCGATGTGACCTTCGACTTTGTGCCGCGCATGTGCGAGCGACGGCTGTGCGACGTGTGCCCCTTCGGGGCCGTGGGCGTGGGGGCGCTGTGCCATCGACAGGCGGGAGTGCAGTGCCCCGTCACCCTTGTGACCTGCGGGTACCGGCACCGTTGCAAGCCTGACGGTTGTTGCTTCCGGCCTGGCGATGTGACCGGGCTGTGCCGCAGCCGCGAATTCGGTGAACTGCGTCCTCGGGCCACCGGCGCGTGAGTCTGCGAGTTCAGGGGTAGGCGTATGGCCAAAGGCCGCAGGTTCGTGTGGGCCTGAACCGACGAGCGCGGGGGACAGCCGCGACGCTACGAACTCCTGTCTCGCGTCGGGAGGACGTGGACGCCTGGTCAGTCGCGGAACTCGCGGACCTGCCCAGGCCGCAGGCCAGCGCGCAATGTCACAACCCTGTCGACCTGCACCGAATCGTTCTCGGGCAGCGGGGCTTGCCGCTTCTCCTTGCCCATCTGCGCGACGCTCTTGAGGCCGGCGAGGGTGTCGCTGCCTACCACCGCCTTGCCCTTCTCGCTGTAGTAGTCGAACCAGGGGAGCCCCGCCGCCGTGTACTGCTTGGCGGTGGGCGGCTTGGTCGGCGGGCGTCGCTCGGTGATCTGGCGCCAGTCGCGGGAGTTCGCGATGTGGACGAAGCAGCGGCTGGCGGCAGTGGTATCCCAGTCGGCAAGGTCGTAGGGATCGTCGTAGATCTCCTGACGCATACGGCCGCCCGGGGCCAGGCCCATCTCCGGGCTCGCGTAGCAGCACGCGAGCGCGGGTTCCCTCACCATGCCATCCCACTTCCGACGCAATACCTTCGGGAAGCGTCGTTCGTAGACTTCCCGCTTCATGGGTACCGCCATGATCTGGAGTCCCCCGTGCTCCGCCTCCCCCGTGATCTGCTCCTCGGCGCTGTAGCCATCGCCCAGCGGCATGGCGACGAACTGCCGGATGACGCCCTTCTCGATGCAGAACCCGTCCAACCAGGGCTGGTCGGGTGCGACGAGGTAGTTCTGTGGGTCTCGCCCAAGCTGGTTCGTCCAGGGTGATCCCGACACGGCGTTGATCTTGCCGGCGGCGATCATGATGGCACAGGGGTAGTCGCAGTTACGTTCGTCATCGTACCGGGTCTGGAAGTTCAGCCACATGGCATCTGCCTGGTACATGGGCAGCATCACGCCGCCGTGCTCGATCCAGGCAGCGGGCACCTTGGCGGCGACGTCGTCTACGTGGGATAGCGGGAAGGCGCCGAGGCCTGGCGGCAGGGGGTAATCGCTGCCGTCGTCCGGGATGCGTAAGGTGCGCTGGAATGCCACTCCCATCGCGGCGTTCGGGTGTACCTCGGGGAATGAGAACTCCAGTCCGTCATGCTTCAGTTCTACCATGGCTTCGTCTCCCTTCACCACGTTCCGTCTCGCACTTCGCGGACCACGCGCAGAACAGCGTGGTCCGGGGCGTCCTTCAGTTGCCGCAGCAGGTCCGCAAAGAGGCGTGGTCGCTTGAGGATGACCTCGCGCAGGTCGGTGGAGACCTTGCCGGCGAGGGCCAACAGTACGTCCGGGTCCTCCCCCAGATCCTCTGCCAGCCGACGGGTCGTCTCCTCCGAAGGCGGCCCGACTTCGCCGCGCTCCACCTTGCTGAGGTAGGAGGGTTGGACCCCGAGGCGGCCGGCCACCTGACGCAGTGAGTAGCGCCGGTCGGAGGCGGCCAGCGCCTCGCGCCGCTCCCTGATGTACTTGCCGAATTCCTGGTGCATGTGTACTATATACTACACATACAACGCAAAGTCGAGCTCGTTGGCGCAGTTGCTCGGCAACGGCACGGATAGGTGAGCTATGGCCGACCGGAGATTCACGGGCGCCGACGGGCAAGTGTCATGCGGACCCGTCGCATCCGCGCGGCTGGGCCGTGTCGGGGTATGTTGTGGGCATTCCTGGGAGACCGAGTGGCTATGTCGGATGAGTTCCGCCTCCTACGGCCCGAAGATTGGCCGATCCTCTCAGACGTGATCGACATTTCCCCTGGTTGGCGTGTGACGCCCGCTTTTGTGCCCGATGAGGTCACCATCATCATCGGCGTGCCCGGCTCCGAGGATGGTTGCATACTCCGGATCAGCAACTACCGCCTGCGCCGTGTCCCTAGTCCTGGTCGGACGCTGCGTGCCATAGCGGAGCGGCGCCCGCTGGTATTGTGCCTAGGGGAGATCGCGGAGGTGTTCCCGCGGGTAGGTGCCGCTGCACGTGCATTGGAGGCGGTGCTGTTCGCGGAGCTGTGCTCAGATGCAGACGAGCCGCCGTCAGAGGTGCAGTCACCTGAGGAGCTTGAGAGGCAGAAGCGCAAAGAGGCCCTGGGGGAATCCTGGCTAGAGGAGATGAGAGCGGAAGAGGTGAGTCGCGTCGCTAGTTGTCACCTCCACCTCGCCAGGCGCGACCACTGCGCATACCGCATCGACAAGTGCCAGTGGCCGCGCAAGACCAAGCCCCTCCAGGTGGTGCGTCTGATGGACCACAGCTTTGAGCCCCGTGGCGCGCCGGTAACTCTGGCCTTTCCGGTTTCGGGTGGAGATGCATGGGTAGTCACGTACTTCTCCTGGTGCGGCGTGGAAATGTCCGGGCCGCCGGACTTACGCTATGCCGAACTGCTGAAGGAGGAGATTGCGGCTATGACTGCGGACATGGCTGAGGTCAAGCGGAACACAGCGCTTCTGCCCGCCGCGCTCCCGCAGTTGCAGGAAAGCGTGCGTGCAGTACAGGCCGACACCGAGGCCATCGCCAGGGGGAACTATGAGTTACGCAAGGAGAACGAGGACTTGCGCCGGTCTGCTGCAAACGGCCTCTTCGATTTCGTCCTGAAGGTCGACCCTTTGGACTTCCGCTACTTCGCGGCAATCTTCGCCTTGGGTGATCGGGCCAAGGCGGCACGTGAGTTGGGCATCAAGGAACGGACGTTCTTTGCGCGGGTTGAGTCATGGCCCAGCAAAGGGCCCGAGTACAAGCGCATGTTCTGCATCATGCACGCCCGCAAGAGGGGGGCGCGACGCGGCACGGTGAGGCTACCCGACTCCGTACAGTTTGCCGGGGCACGGAACGCGGTCGAGAACCCACAGACCCTGGCGAATATCCTCGACACGGTTGTGGATCCCCGCACGGAACGCGGGAGCTACCCCTCCTTGCTGCAGGACATCCTGAACGCCCTTCTCGACATGGACGCCTGCAACTGGCAAGTGATCCGGGACGAGCTGATCCCGGTGATCCGCGAGGACGCCATGCAGTAATCTCTGCAACGCCTCATTTTCCTGCATCCCATTGATCCCCTGGGGGTAGCGCACCGCTACCCCCTTTTTCTTCGCCTGGTTCTGCAGAAATCGCCACCTTCGACCCGCAGTGAGATGGTCTCGCCGCGGTAGCAGTCGGAGGTGACAGATGGCGACGAACGCCAAGGGCAGAGCAGGGCGACCCTCGCAGTCTCCCGAGCTCACGGCTCGCGACCGGGCTACGGCCCGCAACGAGGGGGCGGGGGCGATGTCCCCGACGGACCGCGTCCGTCAGGTGCTCGACGCGACACCGGAACAGCAGGTCGAGATCGACCGCATTCTCAGCGGCCGGCCAGCAGAGATCCTCGACGATGGGAGGGGGCCACTCCTGCTCGGAATGGGGTCGGCTGCCAAGTTGCTCGGATGCTCGCGCACCACTCTGTGGCGCACGATCGAGGCTGGCCGGCTTGAGAAGGTGGAACTGCTGCCCGGCAGTTTCCGCATTCGGCGCGCCGACCTCCTGGCCCTCGCCCGAGGGAATACTCCTGATCATGCCGGCCGCTGCATGGCCTCAGCCACAGGAGGTGCCGCATGAAGACCCCGGCAGTTCCTATACCCGACCCAACCTCTGGAGATGGATCAATGATCCCCGACTCTTCCGACTTTGGCGGCGCCTTCGGCGGCGCTGAGACCGCTGCATCGCAGGCCTCCCACATCACGGCCGCCGTGACGATTCCCGCCGGCCCGAGTGACGGGGTGCCATTGCCGAGTGTGGCAACGTGCCAATCCCTGGATTTGTGGACTGCGGACAGGCTTCGGCAGAACGGTGTGACCAACCCGATCTCGATGGTCTCGCACCTGCAGAGGATCTGCGACGCGAGCACCACGGTCTTCACGCGTGAGGTTGTGCTCGACATGGCGGTCAAGGCGTTGCGCGGCATCCCGCAGAACGCCGAGATCTCGGAACTGGCTGGCACCTTGGAGCGCCTGGGAACAGCCGCGCAGGTGTCGCCACGCGAGTCCAGGGCCGGCTCCAGCAACGAACCCCACGGCGGTCCGTCGCGCAAGGGTACGCCGAGGGCCAACGCCGTCAGGCCTGGCTGGCCGGTTAGGGACGTGGAGACCGGCGCCATCATCGTGGACACTGGTATCCAGGCGCGTGTGAAGCTGGACCCGGATACCATTGCGGACTATGCGGAGGCGATGGCCAGCGGTGTTGAGTTCCCGCCGGTCATCGCGTTCGAGGACCCTGAGACCGGTAAGAAGCACCTTGCTGACGGCTTCCACCGCGCCGGCGCAGCCGAGAAGGCAGGGCTGCACCACATCCGTGCCGAGATCCGCCCAGGAACGCGGCGCGACGCCATCCTCTTCGCGGTTGGCGCCAACGCGACCCATGGCCTACCGAGGCGTAACGCCGACAAGCGGCGCGCAGTCAGGATGCTCTTGGAAGATCCGGAATGGGTGCAGTGGAACAGCCGCGAGATTGCGCGGCAGTGCGGGGTCAGCCATACGCTGGTCGACAACCTGCGGGGTGAGCTATCTGGCAACGGTTGCCAGATGCCACGGATATGCCAACGAAACGGAACTGAGTACGCCATGGTCACCGGGCAGGGCTTCGACGCTCAGCCGGGTGACCGTGCCCTTGCGCCCTCCGCACCCACCGCTTCAGCCGTTGGTGGTGTTACCGGTCTGCCCATGCCTCTTGCGGGGGATGCTGTTCCCGCGGCTACGACGTCTGGGCCGACGGCGGAACGGTTGACCCCGGTTGTGGCCGACACGCCCGAAAGCACGCCGGCCGTAGCCACCGAGCCCAGCGCCACACCCGCCAGCGCGTCGATGTCCTCTGCGGGATCCCTGGCTCTCGACCTCCTGGTGGTGGAGCCGAGGATGACGGCGGAGGGGCTTCTCACGACCGTGTTCGACACGCTTGCCGGCGCCCCACCTGAGGCCAGCCCATCGGACTGCCGAGAGCTGATCAGGTCGGCGTTGTGGCAGGATCACCCGCGCTTCTGCCTTCGGGTACAGCACCTCCTGGGCGCCGCGGCATCCAGTGCACCTGCTCAGCCCGCCAGCGGCAACCGTAGCCGCGAAGAAGGAGGTGTGGCATGAGCACGCCCCATCCTGTCTTCTTCGATCCAGCCGAGGTGCAGAAGGCCCTTGGCGTCATGGTCGCCTCCGGCAGCGTTTTCGAGGTTCGCATTCTGGACCCCCGCCGCGGTGGGCGCGGCTACACCCCCCGCGTCATCTTCGGTTACTTCAGCGACGCGGCCAGTGTGCCGGATGCCCTGAGCGCTCTACAGTTGGGGGGAGCGAAGGGCATCTACACCTCTTTGAACGCGGTCGATCCGGCCCTGTTGGCACGCAGCTGCAACAAGTTCACCGAGGTGAAGGATAGTCCGGCGACCGCCGACAGGGACATTCTCTGTCGCCGCTGGCTGCTGGTTGACGTCGATCCGAAGCGACCGGCGGGCGTTTCGGCCAGCGACGCGGAGAAGGCCCAAGCGCTCGAGCGGACCCGGTCGATCTACTCCCACCTGAAGGGGGCAGGCTGGCCGGAACCGGTTGCCGCGGATTCGGGCAATGGTCATCACCTGCTCTACCGGGTGGAGCTGGCGGCGGCTGACGACACAGTCAGGCGTTGCCTCGTAGCGCTTGACCAGCGTTTCAGTGATGCGGCCGTGAGCGTGGACACGACCATGCACAACCCGGCCCGGATTGTGAAGCTGTATGGGACGCTGGCCGCCAAGGGCGACCACTGCCCGGAGTTGGGGCGGCCCCACCGCATGTCGCGCATCCTGCGCGTGCCTCAGGCCATCGAGGTAGTCCCCGCGCAGTGCCTGGCCGCGCTTGCGGCCGAGGCGAGGTGCGTGCTGTCCGCCGGGGCGGGCCAGGCGCCAGGCGCCAGGAACCGGCGGGCGAAGGGGGGCATGCAGCCTTGGGACCAGGACCGGCTCCAACGCTTCATCGACCAGTATCTGGTCGACTGCAGGCCAGGTCCTGCCACGCCGTACGATGGCGGTCTCAAGTGGGTGCTTGAGGTGTGCCCGTTCAACCCGGACCATGCCAACCGCTCAGCGGTGATTGTCCGGAAGGCGGACGGAACGCTGTGCTTCAGGTGCCAGCATGAGGGGTGTAAGAACCATGACTGGAAGGAACTGCGCGCGCGCTATAGGCCGGTCACGGCGAAGCCCCAGGACCCCACGAATGGTGAACCCACGGTGGAGGAAGACGGCGATGACGGGGGCCTGTCGGAGAAGTACGGCCCGCCGGTTCACACCGACAACGGTGGGGATCCGGTCGCGATCAACCAGATGTACGCTGCAGCAAGGTTCGCGCAGGAGAACCTGATCCTCTACGATCCGATCCTCGGCACGTTCTGCGACTACCACGCAGGCACCGGCCTCTGGCAGAATCTCACGGATCCGGCGCTGATGGTCCAGCTCGGTCTTGCACTCCATGCCGTCCTGGCCGAGTGCCAGGCCACGAACCTGCTACGGCAACGCACGCAGCCGTTCCTCCTGCAGGTTGCGGGTCTCCTCCGTGGGATCGCCGAGAGGGCCGATGCGTTCCGCCGGACGCGGTCGATCATCCACGTCGCCAACGGCATCCTGGACCTCGACAGCGGAACGCCGACGCTGCGCGAGTTCAGCCCGGACTACTTCTCGCGCAACCGCTCGGAGGTCGCCTTCGTGGAGGGCGCGGAATGTCCGCGGTTCCTCGATGAGTTGCTCAGGCCGGCCTTGGATGAGGACGACATTTCGCTCATCCAGCGTTACGCCGGGCAGTGCCTCCTGGGGATGAACCCCGCCCAGCGCCTGCTGCTGTTGCGGGGGACGCCGGGCGGGGGGAAGTCCACGCTGGTCAGCATCATCGAGTCCATTGTCGGAATCCGTAACGTGGCGCAGCTCCGGGTACCCCACCTGGCCGACCGCTTTGAGCTGGCTGGCCTGGTCGGCAAGTCGTTGCTCTGCGGCAAGGACGTGCCGGGGGACTTTCTCAACTGCAAGGCCGCGAGCGTGATCAAGGCACTGGTTGGCGGAGATCGCCTTGAGGCCGAGCAGAAGAATGTGAAGCACCGCTTCGAGATTCGGGGTGAGTTCAACGTCATCGTCACCAGCAACTCCCACCTGCACGTTCGCTTGGACGGCGATTCCGGTGCATGGCGTCGGCGGCTGCTGATCGTGGACTATGAACGGCCGCCAGCCGAGAAGCCCATCGCGCACCTCGCTGAGGTACTGATCGAGGAGGAGGGGCCCGGTATCCTCGCGTGGTGCGTGGCGGGGGCCCTGCGGCTACTGGCGGAGTTGGCGACTCTTGGGCGCATGGTCTTGACGGAGCCGCAGTCACGGCGCGTCGATGCCTTGCTGAACGAATCCGACAGCGTCCGCCGGTTTGTGGGCGAGCGCGTCATCTCTACGGCCGGCTTCGACATCACGGTCGCCGAGCTGCAATCGGCCTACCATGCGTTCTGCGACAGCCAGGGATGGCAGGCGCTTAGCGTGCGGCAGTTCGAGCACGAGATCAGCGACGTCATGATGGAGACCCATCGGGTGGTGAAGCGGACGGACATCAAGCGTAACGAGAAGAGCCAACGCGGCTTTGCGCACGTCCGCCTGCGGCCAGACGCGGAGCGGCCCCACGATGCGCCTTGACGCCCAGCGGGTCCTGCCGGACGTCGGTATGCTGCCCTGAGTGCGGCAGGTTCCCGTTCGGTCGGCCGGCAGGGCTACAACGCTATGTTCACGAGATCGCCTCCGTAGGTCGAGGGCCGTGCTGGGCCCGACCCACGGAGGCGGTCTTGTGTTCGGCCGCGGGCGATCACGACTGCCCGCGACGGTGCCAGGAACAGCCCCAGCCAGCCGGCGACATACGCTTCATACGGTTCCGCCTTGGTCTTACGCGCTGGAGCGGGGCCCACCTACTCGGCCTGTGCAATGAAGCTCCTGATCCCAGGGCGCTGCCCTGGGCTGGTATCGCATCGCACCTTCAGCGCTCCAGACCGCTTTCCCCCCATTGCGCGGGTCAGGAAAAATCGTCAGGGACACCCGGTTGGGTGCCGACGAACGGGGTGTCGATGGCCCCGGCAGGGTGACTTTGGGGGGCGTGTGGGTGACCCGTGTGGCCGGTGTGTGGCCACCGTGTGGGTGGATGTGTGGGCTTTTTCCCTTCGTTTTGCACCCTGTTTCAGGGTGTTTCACAAAAATGAGAAGGGTGCAAAAGCGATGGGTATTCGTGCGTACGTTGAGTCATAACAGGCACAAAAAGAGAGGCTTAGGATTTCTCCTAAGCCTCTCTAAGGTGGTAGCGGGGGCTGGATTTGAACCAACGACCTTCAGGTTATGAGCCTGACGAGCTACCGGGCTGCTCCACCCCGCAACATGTCTGAGATTTCAATC
>CAIZKT010000139.1:0-14148 GCA_903933565.1 uncultured Victivallales bacterium
ATACGAGGTTGCTGCAAGTCTCATACAAGCAAACCCCTACGGAGCTGACTTGCGCCCGGGGGCGCCGCATCGCCGTAATGCCAGTGAAGTTCGTCGACCGTGGAGGGCGAACCTCTCCTAGGCGCGCCCGCGCCGGTGAGCCCTCGGCCAGAGGCCCGTGAGGGGGGGACGACTCACCACCCACGGAACGGACCTGCGTCCCGGGCGTGGAACGGCGGTTGGCGGGCGCTCGGTAGCGTGTTAAGTTAGGACTCTCCGGAAGTGTTACAGCCGAGAGGCCGGGGTTTGTGTCGGTGTGCGGCAGTTCCGCGGCGCCGACGTGCGACGGCGCGCGGTGCAGATTACCACAAGAGGCGGTCGTGACCGATGAGACTCTCTGAACTCCTGACCCCAGCGCTGGTTAAGATTGGTCTTGAAAGCACCGCGAAGAATGAGCTGTTCCAGGAGATGGTGCAGCTTTTTGTGCGCGCGGGGTTGATCCACGATCCGCAGACGGCCATTCAGGCGCTGGCTGAGCGCGAGGCGAAGATGAGCACCGGGATCGCCCGCTGGATCGGCCTGCCGCACGGCAAACTGCTGGAAGCTGACGGCATTCTGCTGGCCATCGGCACCTCTCGTGGCGGCATCGAGTACGACTCGCTGGATGGCGAGCCGGTCCATGTGGTGGTCATGGTGTTCGCCAAGGTCGGCAATCCCGGCCCGCATATCGAAGCCTTGGCCGAAATCGCCCGCCTCTTTTGCATTCCTGGGTTTACAGAGCGCATCCGCGACGCCGCGACCGCCGCCGACCTGCTGCGTCTGATCAAGGGCGAGGAGTGATGGACGACATCCTCAGGCGGATGCTCGAGGTCGAACGTCAGGCGGCGCAGATTGTAACGAACGCCGAAGCCGAGGCGCAACGCCTGCTCGACGACGGCCGTCAGGTAGCCCAGGTCGAGGGACAGCGCCTGCGGGCCGAACTAGCCGAGGAGACGCGGCAGCTGCTGGCAGAGCGGATTGACCGGGCCGAGCGCGAAAAGACCGAGGCGCTGAACGCCGCGGAGGAGCGCTTGCAGGCTAGAGCCCACCGGTTTGCCGAAGACGTGCAGTCACGGGCAGGACAGGTGTTGCGCGAGCTCGCGTATCCGGCGGACGAACCGCGAACGCCCAACCTCCAACCTCCAACCGCGAAGGAAGGGCACTCACCCGTGCGGTGACGATTCGAGGTTCGAGGGGCGGGATAACCCGGACGTGGAGGCCGCCAGCGGTGCAGGAAACGGTCGCCAACCTCAGTTCCGATTTCCTCTTTCCGAAGCTGCACGGCAGGTGGGCTGGGTCCATGGTTGGCGCCGCGTTGCAGCGGCTTGTGCAAAGTGGCAACGCGGAGGCGATCGGCCGCTTGTTGGCGCCGCTGGGCGTCGACGTGACGCGGCGGACGGACGTCCAGCGGCAGCTCATTCGCCGTCACATTTCCGAGCTGGCCGCCGTCGGGCGGCTCACGGATCCCCGTACGGCGCGTTTCTACGGCGCCTTTCTCGACCGCCATTTCTTCGACGACCTCAAGACCCTCCTGCATTACCGCTTCTTCCCCGAGCGCGAGGTCGCTATCGAGGACCTGCTGGTGAACGCCGCCGACCTGTCGCCGGCCGACACCGCCGCGCTGTTGGGCGCCCGGAATGCGCAGCAGTTCTGCAGCCATCTTCCCGACCCTCCTTGCCGCGAGGCGCTGCTGTCGCTGTTGGTGGAGCTGGAGGACGGCCGCGATCCACAGGCTGTCGATGGCCGCCTGGACGGTCTCTTCTACGAGTCGCTGCTGAACGCGGCCAACCGCCTGCCACGGGGAACGCGCTCTGGCGGTTGCCGGCTGGTGCAGACCGAGATCGACATCATCAACCTTGTGATGGTCATGCGTAACCTCCGGCTGTACAGGCTGTCGGCCGCGGCGATGTGTCAGCGCTGCCTGCCTGGTGGCCTGCTCTTGGACGCAGGGCCGCTGGAAGCGCTGGTCGGCAGCCGCGACCTGCGGTCCCTGGTGGCGGTCCTGCCGCGTCCCTATCGAGCCTTGTTGGAGCCTCTCGTCGAGGCCGAGTTGTACGTCAGCGAGAATGCGTTGTGGAACCGCCTTTACCGCCTGGCTTACGACCGCTTTACCGACTATGATTGCCCGGCCGACAGCCTCGTCGCGTTTGCGTTCCTGAAACGCTTTGAGACGCTGAATGTCGGGCGCGTGTGCGAGGGGGTCCACTTCGGCTTGGCGGCCGCGAGTATCCAGGAGATGATGATTGGGGCTGGCCATGTTTAGACCGGTCCGCATGTGCAAGCTCAAGGTGCTGATTCTCGGGAAGTACGTCACGCCGCTGACACGTGCCCTGGGCAGCCAGGGGTTGGTCCACCTGGTCGACGCCGTGTCGCAGAGCGAGCATCACCTGCTGGACGGCGTCGACCGCGAGGCCGCGATCCACGACATCGAACGGCTCCTGGAGCGCTGTGACGGCCTCGGCGAGGCGCTGGGAGTCGACCCCCAGGGCGCCGCCGCCGCGCCGACTTGCGACCGGGCGCAGATCACGGCGCTGTTGGACGACGTACAGGCCAGACAGCAGCGCCTCGACGAGCGCTTGCAGGCGCTCCTGCGTGACTCGGGGCTGCTGACCAAGGACGCCGCGCGGCTGCGTCGCTACCCGATCCGGGATGTGCCTGGCAATGCCCTTCGCCAACTCAGCCTGCTACACCTCGCGACCGGCCGGCTGGCGCCGTCCGTGATCCCAGCGGCCGTCGCGGCCTTGAGTGAGCCGGCCGTGCTGCTCCATGATGATCAGGACCCGGCGCGCCGGGACAGCGTGCTGGTCCTGACCTCGCGTCGCCAGCACCAGGCCGTGGAGGCGGAACTGGCGAAATGGGGGTTTGTCGAGGAAGACCTGCCGGAGCACCTGGCCGACAGCGCCGGGCAGGAGCAACGCGCCCTGGAGCGGCGGCTCGCCGTCGCGCAGGCTGGGATCGAGGCCGCGCGCCGGGAGATGACCGCGCTCATGACTGAGTGCGGCGGTCGCCTGCTGGCCGCAAAGCAGCAACTGCGGGGGACGCTGGCCATCCTCAGAGCCCAGCAGAGTTTCGGGCGCAGCCCCTCGCTCTACTGCATCTCCGGCTGGATTCCGCGCGCCAACGAAGCCGCGGTCAGGCGCGTGGTCGACGAGGTCACCGATGAGACCGGAATAGTCGAAGTGGTCGCGCCCGAAGCGGACGAACGGGTGCGGGAAGGCCAGGAGGAGGTCCCGGTGCAGTTTGCCCCGAGCCGGTGGCTGCTGCCGTTCCAGGGGCTGGTCAAGAACTTCGGCGCCCCGCGCTACAACGAGCTCGATCCCAGCCTCTTTGTCGGCGTCAGCTTCGTCCTCATGTTCGGCCTGATGTTCGGCGACGTGGGGCAGGGCCTGGCCATTGCCCTGTTGGGTTTGTGGCTGCAGCGGACGCGCCGCCCGGCCCTGGCGTCCTTCCGCCAGGGCGGCATCCTGTTGCTGCTCTGCGGTCTTTCCGCCACCGCCTTCGGCTTCGCTTACGGCAGCGTCTTCGGGTACGAGAACCCGAAGGTGTTCAAGCCGCTCTGGCTGAGTCCGCTAAGCGAGGTGACGCGCCTGCTCAGCAGTGCCATCGTGGTGGGCGTCGCCTGCATCAGTCTGGCGGTTGTCATCAACATCGTCAACCGCCTGTACAACCGGCGCTGGTTCGAAAGCGTGTTCGACAAGTTTGGCGTCCTGGGCATCCTCTTTTACTGGGGGGCGCTGGGGATCGGCTTGAAGGCGGCCAAGGCGGGCGAACTGCGCCCCGGTCAGTTCGTGCTGCTGGTCATTCTGCCGCTGGCGCTGCTGTTCATCCGCGAGCCGCTGCACAACCTCCTGCACCGCCGCCGGGCGTTGCCGGGCGACCTCTTCACCTTCGTCCTGGAGTCCTGCATCGAGACCCTGGAGACCGTGACGGCGTTCCTCGGCAGTACGGTCAGCTTCGTCCGCGTCGGCGCCTTTGCTCTGAGCCATGCGGCGCTGTGCCTGGCCATCTACTCGGTGGTGGACATCCTGCAGAAGCTCCCCGGCGGCGGGGTAGGGTCCGTACTCGTCCTGGTCCTCGGCAACCTGCTGGTCATCTTCATGGAGGGCATGGTGGCGCTGATCCAAGGCGTCCGCCTGCAGTACTATGAGCTGTTCAGCAAGTATTTTCCGGGAGATGGGACACTGTACCAACCGTTCACGCTTGCGGAGCAACCCCTGGCCCAAGATAAAGGAGACCCGGACTCATGAAGAGCCTCAAGACAGCCCGTAGCCTGGCCCTGCTGACCATCGCGCTGCTGGGTGTGCTGACCATGGGTACGGCCCTGGCGCAAGCCCATGGGAACCCGGCTGGACCAGGCTCTGCCGGGACGGAGGTGCTGGCCGTTGCCTCGAACGGCTTCGCGGCGCCGTACTACGCGGCGGCGGCCGTCATGGGGGTGGCCTGCATGTCGGCGGCCTATGCCGTGGGCAAGGTCGGCGCCGCGGCCGAGAAACCGGAACTGCTGGGCAAGGCCATCGTCTTCGTCGGTCTTGGCGAAGGCATCGCCATCTTCGGTCTGATCATTAGCCTGATGCTCATCAATAGAGCCTCGTGACGGCTCGCGACCGCCAGCCGGGCACAGGTCTATGGCCTTTCATATTATCGGTGATCAGGATACGGTGCTGGGCTACCGCTTCGCCGGGGTGACGGGCAGTGTGGTCGCGACTCCGGCCGAGGCGCAGCAAGCCTTCCGCGAGACCCTGGCTGACGAGCGCCAGCGCATCCTGCTGCTCACCGAGCGCGTCGAGCGGATGCTGGTGGCCGAGGTGACCGCGCACCGTCTGGAGGCGACGCCCCCCTACATCGTGGTCATCGAAGACCTCTCGGGGGCGGACGGCAAGCGCCGGAGTCTCCAGGAACTGATCTTCGAGGCCGTTGGTATCCGCATCGTCCGCGGGGATTGACGCAGGCGCTAACCATGAGCCAGAGCGAGAGCAAGCTGCAGCAGGAACTCCTGGGCGATGCCGAGCTTCGGGCGGAGCAGGTCTTGAACCGGGCTCGCGGCGACGCCGCCAAGGCGCTTGCAGCCGTGCGGGACGAGCAGGCCAAAGAGCGTGAGACGCGGCTCCGGGACGCCCGGCGCGAGGCCGAGGCGCGGGCTCACGCCATCACGGCCCGGATCCGCCATGAGGTCCACCGCCGCTGGATCAGGTTGCGCGAGCAGGGACTCGAGCGCCTGTTCGCCGACGTGCTGCCGCAACTGGAGCAGGGCCAAGACATCGACCGCGAGCGCTCGCTGCGGCAGCTCTTGCAGGAAGCCTTGGAGGCGATGGGTCCGAGGGCGGCCAGGGTCCGGCTCAACCCAGAGTCCGCCGCGGTCCTGACGCTCGCGGCCCTTGCCGAGGTCCGTTCCCAGGCCTGGCCACAGGCCGACCCCAGCGCCAGCCTGAGCCTGGTGGTGGACTCCAGCCTGCGACCGGGCCTGCGCCTGGAATCCGCCGATGACCGGTTCGTCTTCGATAACACCTACGCCACCCGCCTCGAACGCCTGCGCGGCCCCCTGCGCTCCCTGGTCAGCGCAGGGATGACCTCCGCGGAAAGTGACGACGACGGCCATGCCTGAACCGACCGCCAACCTCTCCGCCGTTGGGGCGCCGCCCGTGGTCGGCGAGATCACTCGCATCAACGGCCCGATCGTCGAGGCGCGCAATATGGCCGCCGCCGGGATGCTGGAAGTGGTCGAAACCGGCCACCTGCGGCTGATCGGCGAGGTCATCCGTCTGCGCCACGGCGTCGCGACCATACAGGTTTACGAGAACACCAGCGGCCTGCGCCCCGGCGAGCCGGTCTACGGCACTGGCCGACCCCTCTCGGTCAAGCTTGGCCCCGGTTTGCTGGGCACCATCTACGACGGCATCCAGCGTCCCCTGCAAACCATGGCGGCGCACAGCGGACCGATGATCGGCCGCGGGGAGAAGCCGCCGCCCTTGGACGGCTTGCGCCAGTGGCCCTTCGAACCGCGCTGCAAGGTCGGGGACCGACTCGCGGCCGGGCAGCTCTATGGCTGCGTCCAGGAAACCCTGAGCGTCGAGCACCGGCTGTTGGTGCCGCCCGGCGTGAGTGGCACGGTGGTGTCGCTCGAGAGCGCCGGCCAGTACGGCAACGATGCGGTCGTCTGTCGCCTGCAGGGAGCCGGCGCCCTGCACGAACTGAGCCTGTGCCACTGGTGGCCAGTGCGCACCCCACGGCCCACCCGCGAACGCCTGCCGGTGGACGCGCCGCTGCTTACCGGACTGCGCGTGATCGATACCTTCTTCCCCATCGGCAAGGGCGGCGCCGCGGCCATCCCGGGCGGCTTCGGCACCGGCAAGACCATGACCCAGCAGGCACTGGCCAAATGGGCCGAGGCGCGCCTCATCGTCTACATCGGCTGCGGCGAACGCGGCAACGAGATGACCGAGGTCCTGCACGAGTTCCCCCTGTTGATCGACCCTCGCACCGGGCGCTCGCTGATGGAGCGGACCATCCTCATTGCCAACACCTCGAATATGCCCGTCGCCGCGCGCGAAGTCAGCATCTACACCGGCATCACTCTGGCCGAGTACTACCGCGACATGGGCTACGACGTGGCCGTGATGGCGGACTCGACCTCTCGCTGGGCCGAGGCCTTGCGCGAGCTCTCCGGACGTCTCGAAGAAATGCCCGCGGACGAGGGCTTCCCCGCCTATCTGCCCGCCCGTCTGGCCAGCTTCTACGAACGCGCCGGCAAGGCCGTCACCCTCTCCGGCGAGGTGGGCTCGGTCTCGGTCATCGGCGCCGTCTCGCCCCCTGGCGGGGACTTCAGCGAGCCGGTGACCCAGCACACTTGCCGCTTCATTCGCTGTTTCTGGGCCTTGGACCGCGACTTGGCCAACGCCCGGCACTACCCGGCGATCAGTTGGCTGAACAGCTACAGTGAGTACCTCGCCGAGATCTCCGGCTGGTGGCAGAAAGAGGACCCCGAGTGGGAACGCCACCGCGGCGCCCTGATGACCCTGCTGCAGGAGGAGGTCAAGCTGCAACGCATCGCTCGGCTGGTCGGTCCGGATGCCTTGCCCGAGTACCAGCGTCTGACCCTCTTCGTCGCGGACCTGGTCAAGAATGCCTTCCTGCAGCAGAACTCTTTCGACCCGATCGACATGTACTGCTCGCCCGACAAGCAGCTCTGGATGATGCGGCTGCTGGTGCAACTGGCGGAGCGCTCCCTGCGCCTCATCCACCGCGGCGGCACCCTGGCCGACATCCGTGGCTTGGGGTGCCTCGACGGCGTGGTCCGCATGAAGAGCACGGTGCCCAACGGCGACGCGGCGATGATGAAGGCCCTGGCGGAGACCGTGGACCGCGAACTCGACCAACTGGAAAGGAGATTCGCCTGATGCGAGTCGCCGGCTTGGAGTACCGGGGGGTCAAGGAGATCAACGGGCCGCTGCTCTTTGTCGAGGGGGTCTCCGGGGTGGGCTTCGACGAACTGGTCGAGATTGTCGGCCCGGACGGCGCGCCGCGCCTCGGCCAGGTCCTCGATATCAGCGCCACGGCCGCGGCCATCCAGGTATTCAGTGGCACCGAAGCCCTGAGCAATGCCACGACCAGGCTGCGCTTCCTGGCCACCTCGCTGCAGGTGCCGGTGAGCCGCGAGATGCTGGGCCGCATCTTCGACGGCCTGGGCCGACCGAAGGATGGACTCCCCGACGTGCTCACCAGCGAACGCCGCGACGTGCATGGCCTGCCCATCAACCCCTGCGCCCGTCACTACCCGCGTGATTTCATCCAGACCGGGATCAGTTCGATCGACCTGATGAACACCCTGGTACGAGGCCAGAAGCTGCCCATCTTCTCGGGCAACGGCCTGCCCCATAACCGCATTGCCGCCCAGATCGCCCGCCAGGCCCGCCTGCTCAACGAAGAGGTCGATTTCGCCATCGTCTTCGCCGCCATGGGCGTCAAGTACGACGTGGCCCGCTTCTTCATCGACTCGTTTGAGCGCAGCGGCGTGATTAGCAACGTGGCCATGTTCCTCAGCCTGGCCGACGACCCGTCCGTGGAACGCCTGGTCACCCCGCGCAGCGCCCTCACCCTCGCTGAGTATCTTGCCTTTGAGAAGGGCATGCACGTGTTGGTGATCATGACCGACATGACCAACTACTGCGAGGCCCTGCGCGAGATCGCCACCGCCCGCAGCGAGATCCCAAGCCGCAAGGGCTACCCGGGCTACCTCTACAGCGATCTGGCCAGCCTGTACGAACGCGCCGGCCGACTCGAGGGCCGCGAAGGCTCCATTACCCAGATGCCGATCCTGACGATGCCCAGCGACGACATCAGCCACCCCATCCCAGACCTGACCGGCTACATCACCGAAGGCCAGATCGTGCTGGAACGCGACCTCTTCCAACGCGGCGTCTACCCGCCGGTTGCCGGACTGCCGTCGCTGTCGCGCCTGATGAAGGACGGCATCGGCAAGGGCCGGACCCGGGACGACCACCCCCATCTCGCCTCACAGCTCTTTGCCGCCTACTCGCGGGTCAAGGACATTCGTGCCTTGGCTAGCGTCATCGGCGAAGAAGAACTCAGCCCCACCGATAAGCTCTTCATCACCTTCGGCCAGCAGTTCGAGCGTACGGTCATCGCCCAGGGCGAAGACGAAAACCGCAGCATCGAACAGAGCCTCCAGCTAGGCTGGGAGGCGCTGCGCATCCTGCCGCGCGCCGAGCTCTATCGGGTCACCGCTGAGGAACTGGCCAAACACTATGACGCGCCGGGCCCGCCGGCCCCCACCGGGAGCGCCCCATGAGCCGCCTGAACGTGGCGCCCACCAAGAGCAACCAACTCGCCATGAAGCGCGATCTCGCCATGGCCACCGAGGGCTTCAACCTCCTGGAGCAGAAGCGCGAGATCCTGGTCATGGAACTGATGCGGCTGGTGGACCGGGTTCGGACGGTCCAGGCCGAGGTGGACCAGCATCGCCAACAGGCCTACGAGACGTTGCGTAAAGCCATCGCCCGCAACGGCTATCACCGCATGCGCAGCATTGGCGCCGGGATCCACTACGAGCACAAGGTCCGCAGTGACACCCGCGTCACCGCCGGCATCCGCGTGCCGACCATCGCCATCGAGCCGGGCGCTCTTACCAGCCAGTTCGGCTTCGCCGGCACCGACTCCCTGGTGGACCAGACCATGCGGGACTTCCTGATCCTGCTCGAAGCCGTCGGCCGCCTCGCTGAACTGGAGTCCGCCGTCTGGCTCCTGGCCCGCGAACTCAAGAAGACCCAACGCCGCGTCAACGCGCTGGAACAGATCTTCATTCCTGATTTCAAGGATACGTTGGGGCACATCCGCGATGTGCTCGAGGGCAAGGATCTCGAATCGTTCTTTATGATGAAGATGGTCAAGCGCAACAACGAGGCCAAGGCCCAGGCTTAGGGGGAGTGACGAAGCGCGGCTGCCAGATGGCCGCGGGCGACTGCCGCTGGCCTCCGGCCTCCTACTCGGCGGGGCTGATCGACAGCATGCGCTCGACCTTGGCGATGAGTACATCCGGGGTGAACGGCTTCTGCAGGAAAAGCGTATCGTCACAACCCGTGCCACCCAGTTTCATAATCACCGAGTCCGTATAGGCGGAAATACTCAGCACCTTCAGCTCCGGCCGGTCCTGCCGCAGCCGTTCAGCCACCTCGACCCCACTCATGCCCGGCATGACCATGTCCGTGATCAGCAAGTCGACCTCGTCCCGGTGCTCTTCCCATTTCATCAGCAGTTCGATGTCGGTCCGCGCGGCGAAAACCTTGAAGCCCTTGGTGACCAGCCCGCGCTCGATCATACGCAGCACAGACTCCTCGTCGTCAAGCAGCAGAATGCCGACGTCCGCTCGCGAGCGGCTCTGCGCCCCGCTGGCCGGCAAGACGATTTCGGTGTCGGCATCGAGCGTTAAAGTGGTCCGCTCCGAACTGACCTCCGGCGGCAAGCGCGGCTCGGTGTAGCGCGGCAGCCAGACGGTGAAAGCGGTGCCAAGTCCGACCTGACTCTGCACCGTGACGGCGCCGCCGTGGTCCTTGACGATGGACTGAACCGTGGTCAGGCCCAGGCCCGTTCCTTCGTGTTCGGCCTTGGTGGTGAAGAAGGGTTCGAAGATGCGGCGCCTGGTCATCTCGTCCATCCCATGACCCGTGTCTTCCACTGCCAACACGGCGTACTCGCCTTCCTCCAAATGGATTCCCGCCGCCCGCGTGGTGATGCTTCGCCGCCCCACGCGCACGGTCAAACGACCGCCGCGCGGCATCGCGTCCCTGGCGTTGACCGTGAGGTTGATGATCACCTGTTCCAACTGCACGATGTCGGCCTTGACCAGCACCGGCTCAGCGGCCAGCATCAAGCTCATATCGACGTTCTCGCGGATCAACCGGGACAGCATCTTCTCGGTGCTGCCGACCACCTCGTTCAGGTCCACAATCTCAAGCTGAATGCCCTTGTGCCGACTGAAGGAGAGCAGTCGGCGCGTCATCGCTGCCGCGCGGTCGCAGGCGCGCAGGATTTCATCGATGTTGTCGCGGGCGAAGGAGTCCAGGGAATCGGTGCCGCCCAGCAGTAGGGAGCAGTTGCCTTGAATGACGGTGAGGAGATTGTTGAAGTCGTGCGCAATGCCATCGGTGAGCACGCCGACAGCCTCCATCTTCTGAGCCTGGCGCAGCCGGTCTCCCATCTGCACCTCGGCCGTGACATCACGCTGCAGCACCACGATCCCCGCGGGCCGACCGTTGCGGCCCAACACGGGGAAGACTGCTGTCTCCGCCGTGAGGGTGGTGCCGTCCAACCGCGGGTTGCGCATCCGACCGTACCAGGGCTGTCGGCCCTGCAAGGCCCGGTTCAGGACGCCGCGGTCGGCCTCGTCCAGCACCTCTCCGAGCAGGGCTTTGACGGGCTTTCCGCGGAGGCTCTCTGCATCGCTACCTGTCCGTATCTGCATGGCCCGGTTCAGGCAGTGTACCCCTCCCTCAAGGTCGGCCAGCAGCAGGCTGTCGGGAAGATGCTCGAACAGCGCCAGGAAGCCCTGAGACTGCTCCTCGGTCACCCTTTCGGCCGGGTCGCCAGCCGACCCGCCCAAGAGGCGGCTGTACAGGCCACGGCCGTGGAAGGCGAGCGCCAGTAATCCCACCCCAACCCCAAGGTACAACAAGGCCGTCCGGACGATTCCGCCCACGGTCGGGATCGCCGCGCCAGGCTCGACGCAGACGAGGGAGAACTCGGAGGCGGGGAGATGGGCGCGCACCGCCAGCCCCGGTCCAGCGCTCGTGGTTCGACCCGGTGCCGAACCCAGATGCAACGACACCTTCTTGTCTGGACCTGCGGAGCGTAGGGCAACCACGTCTGTACGCCACTCCATGGGCGAACCGCGCGGCGCGTAGACCTCGTCCTGCTGCGACACCAGGTACACCGAACGGTGCGCGAACGCGGGGGCATCCTGCATGCAGTTATCCACCGCCTCAGGGTTCAGCACGGCCAGGAGTTGTCCCTGCACGACCCCGGCCGAGAACACCGCCACCGACAGCAACAGAATGTCGCCGCTACCCCTGACGCCGAGGGTCAGGTAGGTGGGGCGGATGTAGGAGTTCTGCGCCAGCGACTTCAGGGTGTCAAAGGTGAGCAGCACAGGTGGGGCGCCAGGCACGGCTTCAGAGCGCACGGCGCCGCTCTTGGAGAGGAATACCAGGAGCGCGAAGCAGGGCTTGCTCCCCAGAGAGTGCTCCCTCCCGAACTCCCTCAGAGACTCCCCAACCGCATCCAGGCCGTCCGTTCCTTCCGCCTGCCGGACGGCCGGTCGCTGCAACCCGCCAGATTCCACCAGTTTATGCACTTCATCGCGACGGTCGCTGAGAAACACCGCCGCCAGGCCGGCGCGGCTCTGCGCGTCGCCGATGAGGGCCTGGATAGCGTCGCGCCGGAGGGCGTATTGCGTGTACGCCAGATGCGCGGGCAGGCAGCAGACGAAACCCAGCGCCACCGCCGTCAGAACATAGCGCGGCGCTTTCTGCCACTGCCTGCGGACCCAGCTCGGCATGGGACTCTCTTTCGGGGCCAGCCTCACGGTCTCGTTGCTCCTGCCGTATCATTCCAAGCGGCCCGCCGGGCGGGCGCCGGGCAGACGCCTCTCGCAGGCGGCGAAAAACGCACTGCCCGGCGCTTTACCATACTGCCACACCGGGCCTTCGCTCTAGGCGCTCACTCCCGGCCTCCCGGCGGCCGCCGCGAACCGCTGCCGTCCACAGGCGTCGGCAGCGCTTGCTTCTCGTGCCCTGCCCCAATGCAGACGAACGTGATGGTGGTCCGAAATACGTGATACTCGTCGAGCTTCCCGCACTCTTGGGCGAAAACGTCTACCGCGTACCTCACGCTGGTGGTCCCAAGATTGCTCCGGCAGATGCTGAAGCGGAGCGTGGAGCCCACTTGCACGCCGTGCGTAAACGACACCTCGTCCATGGCGCGGGTGACCAAGCGTGCGCCGGGGAACTCACGCACCCCGACGAGGTAGGCAAATTCGTCGACCCATTTCAGCAGTTGGCCACCGAACAAATGGCCATAGTGATTCAGGTGTTCCGGCCTGACGATGGTAAACAAGTCCATAGGGGTCAGGCGCGCTCCGGGATTCGCCAATTCGCGTACCAGACCGAGGATTCCGGCACGGGGTCCTGGCCGGGGCCGAGTTGCTTCATGGAAGCGAAGTCCTTGACCACGGGTCGGATGGCCTGCTCCCAGAGTGCCTCAACCTGCTCGAACGTCAGCCGCCGGTGTGGCGGTTGGTCACGCTCGTAGTCGGCCAGCAGTTCCGCCGCCTTGGCTCCCAGCCAGCGCACCTCGTCCTGGACCATCCGCTCGCCGGTCAGGCGGTTGGCCAGCCGACAGGTGGCGCCCATGGCCAGGTGCGTCCCGGGCTGGTCCACCGGCGGCACCCGCGACAGGTCCACACACTCAGGCTCCAAGGCCCAGAGCAGCGAGGTCTCCACCTTGCCCGCATGATCGCCGCCGCTCTTGCCGTCGTGATCAAAGCCAGGCGTGTTCGCCTCCCAGTCCGGCAACCCGTAAAGACGCGTTCCCACGTGCGGCTGGAGCAGCTTCAACACCGTCTTCAGGTCCTGCCAGTTGGGGCCGTAGTGTCCGGTGAAGAAGATGGCGGCATGGAACCCCAGGCTGTCCGCCGTACGCACATGGTAGCAGACATTGCGGAAATGCTGCCAGGGCGGCAGGCTGGTCAGCCAGTTGCGCTTGACTTCGCCCACATACTTCATGGACCAGGAGCCGTAGATACCGACCTCATGGCAATGCCAGTAGTCTACCGGGGCAACGATGCCGCCGTGAGCGCGGGCCGCGCGGCAGGCCACGCCGTGCGCCTTGAGCGCGTCCAGGCCAAGGGCGCAATGGGGACCGTGCGGTTCGCACAGGCCGTAGGGAAAGTAGGCGACCGGGCAGGCGGCGAAGGCCGCCTCCAACTCATCGGGAAACATCCGCTCCCAGCGTACCTCGCGTCTCATCACGCCCTCCTTATGACTCGGTCCAGCCACGTGCCAGGGGCCGCGTCGGACACGACTGACGGGGGCCGCGGCCGCGGCGTCAACCGAGCGTCTGCCGGATGAACTCCTGGACCGCCGCGCTGGTGGCCGACAGTACGGTGCAACGCGTGGGCAGGTCCAGCAGGCCGTCAATGCGCGGGTGCCGGGCAACATCCTCGCCCAGCGCCGTGTGAATCGCGGCCGGAAACTTCGCTGGATGCGCCGTGGCCAGGCAGATCATCGGCTCCTCGCGCCGCAAGAACCTCTCAGCCACCGCCACCCCAACGGCGGTATGCGGATCGAGCAGGTAGCCATACTGCCGGTAGTAGCGTCGAATGGCGTCCGTGGTCTCCGCAGTGGTGGCGCGCCCGGCAGCGAAAAGATCATCGGCGCCCTCGACGGTGAGGGCGCCCGTCGCGGTGAAGCGATCCATCAGCATGCACACGGCGGCAGGATCGGCCCCGGTCCGGTAGTAGAGGTAGCGCTCGAAGTTGCTGGCCACCTGGATGTCCATGGATGGACTCGTGGTCTGCTGCACCGGACCCTTGCAGTAGACCCCGGTGTTGAAGAACCTGGC
>CAIZKT010000140.1:0-4575 GCA_903933565.1 uncultured Victivallales bacterium
AACGCCCCCTTGGGGCTGAATACCACGGCCCATCCTTATTGCACAGGTCGGATTTTTTGGGACCTACCACTATAGTAAGACCCGCGCGTCAGGCGGGTGCAACCTCGACGGCGGCGCGCCGTCACCCGGACGGCGAAAGCGCGCTGGGATCAGGTAGCGAAAGGCCTTCTTGCCATGGCGGAAGAAATCGCGTTTGTGGTGGTCACTCCGTATACGATCAGCAAGTCCCGCACCGGCGCGATACTGTCCCGCTTGCTGGGGCGTTTATCGGCAGAACTGATTGCGACACAGATATTTGCCGTCAATCAGGAGATGGCCGACCGCTATGCCGCCTCGGTCCCGCCAGGCCCGACTCCCGAGGACGAGCACCACCGGCGGATGATCCGCGACTACATCGCTGAGACCTTCAGCCCCTTGCAGGATGGCCAGCGGCGGCGGCGGGCGCTGCTCCTGGTGTTCAGGGGCGAGAATGCCTGCCAGGAAGTCGCCGACGTGGTGGGGCGTATCCGCATCAGCAGCGCCAGCGGCGAGACGATTCGGGACACCTATGGGGACCTGATCTACAAGCACGACGGCACGGTGCGCTACTTCGAGCCTGCGGTGCTCACATCTGACTGCCGGGAACACGTCCGGGCCGACCTGCAGATGTGGATGGATTTCGCCGCGACACAGCCGGCGGTGCTGGACCGCGTCTGCACCTACGACAATCCTGCGGCAGTCGAGCAGACGCTGGTGCTGATCAAGCCGGACAGTTGGCGCCAGCGGAGTTCGCGGCCCGGCGCCATCGTCGACATGTTCAGCCGCACGGGTCTGCGAATCATCGCCATGAAGCTCTGCCGGATCAACGTCCGCCAAGGCCTGGATTTCTACGGTCCGGTGCGCGACGTGTTGCGCGCCAAGTTGGCGCCTGGAATTGGTGCGAAGGCCCGTCTGGTACTGGAGAAGGAACTGGGGTTGACGCTGGCGCCCGAGATCGAGCAGGAACTTGCTCGCAGTGTCGGGATTCCCTACGCGGAAAACCAGTTCGAACGTATCGTCGAATTCATGACCGGCGTCGCCCCGAGCCAGTGTCGGCCGGAAGACATGGATGCCGACGGGAAGGTCAAGTGCCTGGCCTTGGTGTACGAAGGCGAGAATGCGGTTCGCAAGATCCGCGACGTGCTCGGTCCGACCGACCCGACCAAGGCGCCAGGTGGCACCGTGCGCTCGGAGTTCGGCTCTAATATCATGGTCAACACCGCGCATGCTTCGGACAGCGCGGAGAATGCCCGGCGGGAGATGGGGATTCTCAAGCTGCACGAAGGCAACTTCCTGCCCATCGTCAACAAGGCCTTGGCCGAACTGAAGCTCTGACTGGGCGGAGGCATGCATGCCAGCCGGGGATCGCATCGTACTGGTGGATGGCTACGGCCAGATCTACCGCAGCTACTACGCCATCCGCGGACTGACCGCCCCGGACGGACAGCCCACGAATGCTCTGTATGGCGTGGTGCGGTTTCTGCTGAACCTGGATACCGCCCTACCGCACCGCTTCGGGGCGCTGGTACTGGACAAGGGCAAGCCCAGGCAGCGGCTGGAGTTGCTGCCGGAGTACAAGGCGACGCGCCCGCCGATGCCGGAGCTGCTGCGCAGCCAGATAGCGCCCATCCGGACCTGGGCTCGGGCTTTGGGCTGGCCGCTGCTGGAAGCTGAGGGCCACGAGGCCGATGACCTGATCGCGGCCGTGGTCGCGGCCTGTCCCGGTCGTGAGCTGGCGATCCTCTCGCACGATAAGGACTTGGCTCAGCTCATCCGGCCTGGCGTCTGCCTGTTGCAGCCGGGTCCGAAGGGCACCCTGGCCGCGCTCGGCCGCGAGGAGATTACCGCTAAGTTCGGGATTCCGCCCGAACAGCTCCGCGATTACCTGGCGCTGGTCGGTGACAGCTCGGACAACATCCCCGGTGTGGCCGGAGTGGGCGCCAAGACGGCGGCGGGGTTGCTGAACCGCTTCGGGAGTATTGCAGGCATCTTGCAGCACCTCAGCGAGATCGAGCGCCCTGCCATCCGCGAAGCCTTGGCCGGGTCGGTCGAGATTTTGCGTCGGAATTGCCTGCTGATTGCCTTGGATGAGACCCTGCCACCCACCTGGCAAGGGCTCGATGACCTGCGCCGCGGCAAGCCCGACTGGCAGGCCCTGCTGGCCCTGGCGCTCGAGTCCGGTTTCCATTCCCTGACGGCCGAGCTGCGACGGCGCCAGCAGGATGAACGCAACCCAACCCTTTTCTGATCTGGTCCCCGGTAACAGGAATCCTCTGCTCATGAGTTCAAAGACCTGGCGCTCAACCGTAGTCCGCTGCAGTGTGCTTGCCTTAGCCAGCCTGACGGCAGGGGCTGAAGACTGGGCACAATTCCTGGGACCACAACGGAATGCAGTATCTGCAGAGACGGGCCTGGCGCGGAGCTGGCCAGCCACGGGACCCAAACAGCTATGGAGTATGCCACTGGGGGCCGGCTTTGCGGGGCCAGCGGTATCGGCGGGCCAGGTCTTCATCCTTGATCGTGCCGACACCAAGGACATCCTGCGCTGCTCTGGACTTGCCGACGGCAAGGAACTGTGGTCATTCTCCTATGAGGCCGCAGGCAGTTTCCAGATTCCCGGCAGCCGCACGACTCCCACGCTCACGGACAAGGCCGCCTACATCGTCGGCCCCCTGGGCCATTTCCACTGCGTCGACCGCACCACCCATCAGGCCACCTGGAAGAAGCACCTGCTCGATGACTTCGGCGGCAAACTGCCCACCTGGGCGGTGTCGCAATCGCCGCTGCTGTACCAGGACCTGGTCATCGTGGCGCCGCAGTCGCCGACGGTCGGACTGGCGGCCTTCAAGAGCGCCACGGGCGAACTGGTCTGGAAGTCTGAGCCCATCGGTCCCCTGAGCTACTGCTCGCCGACGCTGGCCCGCCTGGCTGACGTCGACCAAGCCGTGATGATCTCGGCCAAAGGCACGGTGTCGGGGTTCGCGCTGACCGATGGGCGCCTGCTCTGGCAGTACAAGGGCTGGAGCTGCGGCATCCCCCATCGCCTCGCCGGTCCTGATCGGCGACGGTCGCGTCTTTATCAGCGGCGAGTACGGGGCCGGATCGGTCATGTTACGCATCACCGCTGTTGACGGCAAGTTCAGCGTCCAGGAGGTGTTCAAGACGCAGGAATGCATGTCCCAAATCCACCAGGCGCTGCTGTATCAGGGCCACCTCTATGCCAACAGCAATGGCAACAAGGCGCGCGATGGCTTTGTCTGCCTTGACCTCGATGGCAAGCTGCTCTGGAAGACTGGGAACAGCCCCAACTTCGAGCGCGGTTCGATGCTTCTGGCAGGCGGAATGATCTTCGCGGTCAATGGCCTGGACGGGACCCTGGCCCTCTTCGAGCCCTCTCCGGAACTGCTCAAGCCTCTGGCAAGCGCCAAAGTGCTGGAAGGGAAGCAGGCCTGGGCGCCCCTGGCCTTGGTGGATGGGAAGCTGCTGGTGCGCGACCAGCGCCAACTCAAGTGCTTCGACGTGCGCGCCGCGGCGCCGTGATGATCCTGAGCCTCCGGGGGGAGGGCCGGGCGGCTTTAAGAAACGGCCCTGGGGGGAGGGACGGAGCAATGCCATTGTGTTTCCCACGCCACCCTCTGTCGTGGGCCGCCAAGTAGGCCCCAACTCCGATTGGGACACCTACGCCTTCCTGTCCCAAAGGATTTTGGACCTACGGCAGAATCGTCGAAACCTGATGGCATCGCAGGACGGAGCGGCCGTGGCTCGCCGCCAGCGCCTGGGGCCAGGCGCGTCAAGGGGAACAAAGGCGCGAGCCTTGCGCAAGTCGGCGGGGGTCCGCCAGAGCCTCATAGGTTGCTGAAGTAGTGGCCGCTCTGTGCCGGAACCTGCATGATGAACGCGAGGTTGTTGTACGGGCGGAAGTCCACGTGTCCATCCGCGTAGGCCATATTGGAGCCGTTGCCGTGGCGGCAGTTCGTGTTGATACGATTGGCGACGGTGCAGGCGGCCGAGCAGACATTGGCATAGACAACGGTCCAACCCTGGTCGCCGGAGTTCATCCCCCAATGGTAGGCGTCGGCGAGCATGAAGAGTTCCGACGGCCATTGCACTACGCCCACCGTCCTGCCTGACCAGAGGTAGGTGCTGTAGGCGTAGGCGAACAGGCCCTGCGTCCCGACGACAGACAGGTCCCCGACGGTCGACGATGGGCAGTTGAACAGCTTCCAGTCTTTGACCTGTGATTGCAGAGTGTAGCGCCAGAAACTGCGGTTAGTGTCCGCCGGCGCGGGAGTGCCGCCGTTGTAAAGGGTATAGTTGTCCGCGGCGTTGGTAGGGTAGTAGTCAAGGTTGTCCGCGGCATACATGACGATGCCAAGGGCGAGTTGCTTCAGGTTCGACGTGCAGGAGATGGTGCGGGCCTTTTCGCGGGCTTTGGCCAAGGCTGGCAGGAGCATCGCCGCCAGGATGGCGATGATGGCGATGACCACCAGCAGTTCGATAAGCGTGAAGCCGCGGGAAAATTAACGGCCAAAATGGTCGGCCGAACATGGTATGTGG
>CAIZKT010000141.1:0-7224 GCA_903933565.1 uncultured Victivallales bacterium
GGATAGTGATGGGTTTGAGCCCTGTAGGGGCGAGCTATCTGCCCTCGGTTCGCGCTGAGGTCGCATAGGCCGCCCCGTCAGGGCTCAATCTGTGGGGTGAACGGGTACCCAGGGCGTTGCCCTGGGCTGGTATAGAGCGCCCCTTTGGGGCTGAATACATCGGCCCGTCATTATTGCACAGGTCGGTTTTTTTGGAAGGCAGGTCTGCTCCATGAGTTCCTGGCTGTGCCGTAGCTACCGTGCCCTCCTTGCCGCCCTGACGCTCCCCCTTGCCAGCGGCGCGCGTGAACCCGAGGCTGTGGCGCTCCCCATCGTACTCACGGCCTCCAGCCAGGCCTCGCCCGCAGGCGACAAGTACGCCGTCGAGAGTGCCTTCGACGGGGAGACGGGCACCCACTGGGCCAGCCTCAACAACGCCCTTCCCCAGACTATCAGCGCCGAGTGGGCCGAGCCCGTCACGGCCGACACCGCGGTGCTGACTACCTTCGCCGCAGAGCAGCCGACCCTCTATGCGGCCTGGAAACGCTGCGAACTGCGCCTCGATGGTGGCCAGGTGTTCTCCCAGGTCTTCGCTAAGCCCACCGCTCAGGCCATCCTGCGCTTCGCCACCCCACAGACCTTTCGGCGGGCCGAGTTGCAGGTTCTCGAGGTCTTTGAGTCCCGTACTTACGTTGGCCTCAGCGAACTCAGCTTCTACCGCGATCCGGACCGGCTGCTCGCGCCTCTCCGCGAACTCCGCAAGCCGCTGCCGCGCGCGGCCATGACCGCCGCCGGACGCCCCGAACACCCCTGCGTCTATCTCACGCCACGCCACCTTGAACTGGGCCGCCGCAACGCTGAATCCAGCGCCTGGGGCAAGGCGGAGAAAGCGAGCGTCCTGAGCGAGGCCGAGCGCTGGCTGCAGCAGGACGAGGCCTACTGGCTCGCCTTCCTCCCCGAACCTGGCGCCTGCTATGCGTACGGCTTTACCGGCTGCCCACTCTGCGGCTCGTCAACTGGCACCTGGTCAGGCGCCCGCTGCGCCTGGGACAAGCCCCGGCAGATCACCTGCGGCCAGGGCCACGTGCTCCCGGATGAGACCTACAAGGATGACGGAACCGGCTACAAGGCCGCCGATGGTCGCTTCCACTACCTCGTCGGTTCCTGGAACGCCTGGGTGACTGAACAGTGGACGCTCAAAGCGATTCCGTCTCTGGCCTACGCCTATACCCTCACCGGCGAGGTGAAGTACGCCGAGCGGGCCGCCTTCTTCCTCGATGCGCTGGCCAGCATCTACGCCGAGTCGACCGCGGGGTCGTGGGACTATCCCAGCAGTCCACCGTCGGGCCGCTTCGCCCGTCCGTGGTATCAGGTCGCCCGCACCCTGGTCGTCTTCGTCGAGGCCTACGATCTGATCTACAGCAGCGCGGTCCTGGATCAGCCCTCCAGACGTCCGGCCCGCGTTGCCGCGGCGCCCCCGGGACCCACGGCGCAGCAGCGTGCGGTGGGCACCCCCGACGTCCAAGGCAGCACCACCGCCGACATGACTCGCCGGCAGAATATCGACCTGAATCTGATGATCGACGCCGCCCAGTACTGCTATGAACAGACCTTCCACGCCTCACTCAACAACGGCCACGCCGACTACCTGCGCGGCGCCCTCGCCGTCGGCGCCCTGCTGGGGATCGAGCCCTACGTCGACAATGCCGTCGATAGCCCCTGCTCCATCCGCGTCATGCTGGCCAACAATGCCGACCGTGACGGGCGCTACTTCGAGACGGCGTTGGGCTATGCCATTCACGCCCGCGAACTCTACCTCACCTTCGTCGAACCCCTGCTCTACTGGCGCTCGGCCAAGTACCCCAGCGGCATCAATCTCTTCGATGATGCCCGCATGCGTTCGTTCTACCTCCTCCCGGCGCTCTCGGTGGACTGCGCCGGCCACGCGCCCAACTTCGGCGATGCCGGCCCCGACAATGCCATGAAGGTCCCCGCCGCCCGCCCGTTCTCCGACACCGATGCGCACTTTGCCGAGTGGCTCTACGCCTATGGCACCGGAGAACACAAGCAGGCCGCCGCGCAATGGCTCGCCTTTCTCGGCAACGGCGACATCACCCGCCTGCGCGCCAACAGCAGTTCGCGCCGCTGGTTGCTCTATCGCGCCGACGATGTGCCCAGCAGCGCCTCGACCGAGCTACCGACGGAACTGGCCCAGCGGGTCAACGGCTCCTGGGTGATGGGCCAAAAGGGCATGGCCATCCTGCGCAACGGCAGTGAGCTCGAGGCCCAGGCCGTCCTGCTGCGCTACGGCCCCTCGCTGAACCACGGCGACCGGGATGACCTGGGCTTGCTCTACTACGCCCGCGGCTGGCAGATGACCTACGACATCGGCTACGGCCTCGGCAGCACTCACGCTCACGTCGGCTGGGCCGCCCAGACCGTCAGCCACTGCCTCGTTACCGTCGATGAAACCAGCCAGAGCGGGGGCTCCGGCGGCAGCCTCAACCTCTTCGCCGAACTCCCTTCCCTCCGCCTGATCGAGGCTGAATCCCCCCTGAGTTACGCCAACCGCAAGGTGTCGCAGTATCGCCGAACCGTGGCCCTCATCGGCGCCGGCAAAGAGCAGGTGCTGGTGGACCTGTTCCGCGTCCGCGGCGGCACGCGCCACGACTACACCGTCGGCGTCCAGACCCAGGACGTCACCCTCAGCGGCGCCGAACTCGGTCCCGAAGAGGATGGCTCCCTGGCTGGCAAGGACAACGCCTGGGGCGAACTCATCGGCCTGGACGGCGATCTCAAAGGCTACCCCAACAAGCCCTACTGGAACCCGCCACCGCAGAATGGCTACGGCTTCTTCTACGACCCGCGCCGCGCCCCGGCCACCGGCCCGCTCCGCGCAGAGTTCGCCCTGGGCGCTGGCGGCGCCCGTTTCCGCGTCCATGCTCTGCCCGAGCCGGGCACGGAAGCGGTAGTGGCCAAGGCGCCGGGGCTGTACCCGCATAACCGCAGCGCCTCCTACCTTATCCTGCGTCGCCAGAGCGCCTCCGAGACCCCGCTGGCCAGCGCCTTTGCGGTGGTCATGGAGCCTTACGGCGGCAGTAATCCCGCACCCCCCGGAAGCCTCGCCGCCGCGCAACTTCAGGGTGCGGTCGTCGAGGCGACTGCCAGCCAGCGCTTCATCGGCGGTCTCGAGGTCATCTACCTGGGCGGCAGCAAGGCTGGCGACGCCATCGTCTTCGAGTTGCCCGTGCCCGCGGATGGCGTCTACCGGCTGAGCGTCGGCATGCTGCGTTCGCCCAGCTACGGCAGCGTCCAGGTCGCCGTGGACGGCAAGCCTTTGGGTGAGCCCTTTGCGCTGACGGACAAAGCGGTCTCTGGCCCGCAGCGCTTCGATCTCGGCGCCCTGGCCCTGGCCGCAGGACCACACCGCATCCGCTTCGAGACCTGCCCCGGGGTCAAGCATGCCTTTGGGGTGTCCTGGATCGCCCTCACCCCGCCGGAGGCGCCGACCGGCGAGGCGGCAGCAGCGAGCCCCGTGCTGGATCAGGTCAGCCGGGTCCCGGTCGGCGGCGAGGCCGCGCAGATGACCCCCATCGGCGTGCGCTTCCAGCGCGCCGGCCGGGATGAGTTCTTCTTCAGCGCCTCGCCAGAGGAAGACTCCGTGCATCAGGCCACACTACCGTGCGGGGAGCTGACCTGGCGCGGCGCCATCGTCTTTGTCGCCCTGCGCGACGGGCGCCCCGAGACCCTCGCCACGCACGGCGCCTGGGATGTGCGCCTCGCCGGGCAGCCCCTCGGCGGCCCGGCCCGCGGCCGCTACACGGGCCGAGTGGTCGACCTCGACGCGGCCCAGCACCGCATCGACCTCGACGCCACCATCCCGCCGACCGACACCAACCGCATGGTCATCTTCCGCAACCCGGCCTACTCACGCGATACCGCCTACCGCATCTCCGGGCTCACACCTCTCCCCGGTGGCGGCACCCGTATCGACCTCGGCGACCAGCCGGTTCTGCTCGGGCACGGACGGGTCGACCAGGTGCGTCCGGGAAACATCCTGACCAGCGCCGTGCCCCATGAGTTCGGCCGCAGCGTGATCGCCGGCTCAGACACCCGCTTCTTCGAGGGCAAACGCATCACCAACGAACGCGGCGTCCAGACCACCATCCGCCGCCTGGTCTACGAGGACCCGATGCGCCTCGAGGTCGCAGCCACGGAAGGCTTCGTCGAAGGCGACACCCTGTTCTATGCCGATGTCAGCGTCGGCGACCAGGCCCTCATCTACAGCGCTGCTGAGATCAAGCTTGGGGGGCGCTGAGAAGCCGTGGAAATCGGGGTCGGGGTCGGTATCTAAATCGTGCCTGGCGGCAGCCGCCGCAGCGGGCCACAAAGAGCGCAACAAGCATTTTCTTCGCGGCTTCTGTGGCATTACCTGCAGGGGCGGCTTCGCCGACCCGGCAGGCCGTCTCAGCAGAGCGCTCGCGGCCACGCCTGCCCTTACCAGAGCAGAGTCTGGCCATAGCCCTTGCCAGAGAAGGCCTGGAGCATGGCCAAGTTCCCCTCCAACGTAGTCGCCACGGCCCTGATCGCGATGCCCCTGGCGAGCGGGTCGGCGGGGCTTCCGGCCAAGTCCAGCACCAGCGTCGAGCCCAGGATCCTGCCCCTGACCGCGTAGTCGTAGTCTACCGGGCCAGCCAGGGTCAGCGTTGCCGACCCCGTGACCGCCCCCCTTCCGGCGGGCGCGAGCCGCAGCCGCAGTGACCAACTGCCGTCCTTAGGCGCCGCAATGGGCAGCTCCACCGGGTCCGCCACCGTCGTGACCGTGCCGGCCAGGGTGACCCTGCCAGTGAGGGGCCCGGTGAGTTGGGGCAGGCCAGCATTCGGCGTCAGGGTCAACGCCAGCGCCAGCTTCACCGTGACGGTCTTGGCGGGGTCGGCGCCGTTCAGCGCGATCTTCACCACAAGATTGCCGGCACTGCCCCTGACGCTGCCCCTGACGGGAAGGTTGACCACCGTGCCCTCGCCCACCGTATAGGTCGCGTTGCCCGTTAGTCTGCCCAAGGCGTCATGGACCAGGTTCAGCACCAGCGGGTTCTCGGCCACCCGCAGGCGGTACGTGCCGCTCAGGTCCCACCAGCCACGCTCGGCCGCCGTCACGCGCGCCACGAACTCGCCGTTGGGCACGTACTGCGCCGTGATCGTCCGGTCCGCGGTCACGTTGGTAACCATCCGCGGATTCTCGGTCGAGCCGTCACTCCATTGGCGGAAGCGATAGTCGAGGTCGGCCACCGCGGTCACCGCCGTGGTGCTGCCGCCGTGAGGCCTGGCCTGCACCGCCGTACCGATCAGCGACCCGTGCAGCCCCGCACTGAAGGTGATCGTATGAAAATCCACGGCGGGCGGCAACACGAGGGTCTTGTCGACGCTCGCCCGGGGTTGCCCAGTGCCGGCGGAAACGCTGAAGTCGAGGGTCTGCCCAGCGTAGTCTGGACTGGCAGCGATACGGAAGGCCAGCAGACCGTAGGCGCCGCTGCCCAGCGAGGCCATGAACTGGGTGGCGCTGCCGCCGACTGCGACCGACAGGCCTGCGGGCAAGGTGATCGTCACGGGCAGGTTCAGCAGTTCGTTCGCACCAAAGTTCTGCAGTTGCACCACGACACTGAAGGGATTCGGCACGAAGGCGTCGCCCACAACCGTCAGCGACGCCGGGGCGGAGACACCCATGACCAACTCGGTGCCGCCCCAGCTCACCTGGCCCACGCCGTAAAGAACCACAAACGAGACCGCAGCGCCCGGCGCCACGGAGCGGTTGAACCACCACAACGCTACCGCGCTGTCGTCCGAAACACTCGCGGCGCTGGGGACATAGTCGAAGCTCGTGCTCTCCTCAAGTGTCTTCCACACCCCGATGACGACCTTGTCTGGGGGGGTGGCCCCGCCGCCCTTGAATGTACCTTGGCTCACCAAACCGGGGTCGGCCAGGCCCTCGCGCTGGAAGCCCTGCCAGAAGTCGGGGACCGGAAGCGCATACGCGCCGCCGCTACGGGTCTGCCCAAAGCCAGTCTCCGTCGCCACCGCGCCGCCAGGGGTCAGCAAGCGCACGTAGCCGCTGTCGTTGCCACACTCGATGTCAAGAAGCAACTTGAGGCTGACGGACCGGGCCTTGTCCGACGCCTGCACGCTGGGGTTCGTTACCGTGTAGGTCACCTTTGCCGTGTCCGCCCGCCCCGAACCGTTCTCCGTCAATTCATAGCGCGCCTGCAAGAGAATCCCGTCGACGTTCCAAGTGGCCGTCACGTAGGAGCCGTCGGCAGCCTCGACGATCTCGGGTGAACTCTCATTCAGAACGTGGGGGGTCCCATCGAGTTCCAGGGCGAGGCCGTTGGAGTTGCCGGTCGGGCTAAAAGTAAGGGCGAGGTCGTCGCTCGAGTCGGCCGGATCCCCGCCCGTGGTGCTAAGCCCCCAGGCGCCTTCGACGCCGACCCCAAGCTGCACAAAAGCATTCGAGATCAACACCCCCTCAAAAGACTTCGCGGGGCGCTGCCGCAACCGCGCCCGTTTCCAGGTCAGATAGTCGGCGCTGGCGGCGGAAGCCGACGGCGGCTCGCGGCTCGCCAGAGCGGCGCGCCGCGAGCCGCTGGCAGCACGGCTCAGCGGCGGGTACGAGAGACTCCGCCGAGCCTCTGCAACCGCGGGATCCTGCCAGGACCTCCGCGCCGTTGCCGTCGGCAACTCCGCCGCGCCCAACGCCAGCCCCGCAAGCCCGGCCAGGGCCGGGATGAACCAGACAGATTGTCTACGCCACCACGCCGTCGGAACTCTCACGGTACACCTCGCCCGCCTGCCGCAGTCCCGGGCCGACACGTGTCCTGCCTAGGGGGGACGGACAAGCTTCAGGTTACAACGCCAGCAAGCGAACCCCGGAAGATAACGCGGCTGGCGACGAAATCCACGGCACCCGTCGCGGACGCAAGGCTGTTTCTTTTTCCGGGTGGTAGGCACGCTGGAGCCGTCGGTCCGCACCGGCCCTGCCGGGGCTTCCGCCGTACATGGGGATACCGCGATCCGCCTCGGCAGGTATTTTCCACGGCCAGTTTGCTAGGCTTGAGCCAGTTCACGGGCCGGGCGGGGCGTTTCGGCCAGCTTGCATGCTCAGCTTTCTTCTGCCCCTAGAGACTAATAACTAACGACCTGTGCAATAAGGGAGTCCGTCTGGAGCGCTGAAGGCGCGCTGCCATACCAGCC
>CAIZKT010000142.1:0-2196 GCA_903933565.1 uncultured Victivallales bacterium
CCCGCCGTCTCCCCGTCTCCCTCGCCGTCTCCTCCAGTCGCCGTTTCCCCGTTTCCCCGTCTCGCCGTTTCCCCGTCTCGCCGTTTCCTGAACCCTGGACCCTGAACCCTGAACCCACGGAACTGATCTGCGCCCTCTCCAGCGGCGGCGTGTCGCATCTTTCCGACCATGCTTTAGGTTTACCCCCCGGTTACAGGTTCCGGCTTAGATGAAGGAGACAGGATAGCCATGACAGCAACTCCAGACTGGCGGCATGCCCACAACGGCAGCGAGATTCCCACCGAAAGCTACAGCGATCAGCCCTACATCGTGCCGACCGCCGACGGCGCCTGGCTGTGCGTGCTCACCACCGGCCCCGGCCACGAGGGCGCCAAGGGCCAGCACGTGGTCTCGCTGCGCAGCACGGACCAGGGACGCACCTGGGAGAAGCCCGTGGATGTCGAGCCCCTCGACGGCCCCGAGGCCTCCTACGCGGTCGCGCTCAAGGCTCCCGGTGGGCGACTCTTCGTGTTCTATAACCACAACACCGACCGCGTGCCTGAAGTCAAGCGCGAAGACAGCGGCGTCTACACCCGCGTCGACTCGCTGGGGCACTTCGTGTTCAAGGTCTCCGAGGATCACGGCCGGAGCTGGTCGGCGCAGCGCTACGACATCCCGATGCGCTTGTTCGCCTGCGACCGCAGCAATACCTACGCTGGCAAGCTCTGTTTCTTCTGGAATGTCGGTAAGCCCTTCGTGCTGCACGGGGCGGCGTACGTGTCGCTGCACAAGGTCGGCGCCATGGGGGCCGGGTTCTTCGCTCAGTCCGAGGGGGTGCTGCTGGTGAGCCAGAACCTGCTGACGGAGCCCGACCCCGCCCGCATCACCTGGGAGACGCTGCCCGACGGCGAGATCGGTCTGCGGACGCCCCCGGGCGGCGGGCGGGTGTCCGAAGAGCAGAGCTACTCGGTCCTGAGCGACGGCTCGATCTATTGCGTCTACCGCTGCGTCGATGGCCACCCCGTCGAGGCCTACAGCCGCGATGCCGGCCACACCTGGAGCACGCCGCGCTACAAGGCGTACGCCGACGGCCGCCTGATGAAGCACCCCCGGGCCGCCAACTTCGCCTGGCGCTGCAACAACGGCAAGTACCTGTACTGGTTCCACAACCACGGCGGCAGCTTCCTGCGCGGTATGCCCGAGTGGGGGCCGTACGAAGACCGCAACCCGGTCTGGCTCAGCGCCGGCGAGGAGGTGGACACGCCGCGGGGCCGCGAGATTCGCTGGTCAGAGCCCGAGATTGTCGTTTACGACGACGATACCTACATCCGCATGAGCTACCCGGATCTGGTTGAGGAAGGCGGCAAGCTGTACCTGACCGAAACCAACAAAGACATCGCCCGCACGCACCAGATCGAGGCGCGCTTCCTGGAACGCCTATTCGGCCAATTCGAGGCCACGACGCTGACCCCCGACGGCCTGCTGCTCAGCCTGCCCGAGGCCGGACTGCCGTTGCCGGCGGCCGTCCCCATGCCGAAGCTGCCGGAGTTCCTGGCGCGCGACAACAAGAAGCTCGACTACGGCACCAAGGATAACCGGACCGGCTTCACTATCGAGTTCCGCGCCACCTTCACCTCGCTGGTGGCAGGACAGGTGCTGCTCGACTCCCGCAACGAGCGCGGCCACGGCATCGTGGTGCAGACCACCGCCCGACGCACGCTCGAAATCGTCCTCCACGACGGGCGCACCGAAAACCGCTGGGATTGCGACCCGGGGGTGCTGCGCCGGGGCCGCGAACACCACATCGTCATCCTGGTCGACGCCGGTCCGAAGATCATCTCGTTCGTGGTCGACGGCCGCTTCAACGACGGCGGCGATGCTCGCCAGTTCGGCTGGGGCCGCTTCAGCCACGATCTGCGGACTCCGCACGGCGCTAAAGACCTGCGCCTCGCGCCCTCCTTCCGTGGCACGCTGAAGGCCCTGCGCCTCTACAACCGCGCCCTGCTGGTCAGCGAGGCGATCGGCAATGGCCGCTCGGGGCAATGACCGCGGTGCCGACGCAGCGGCGCCCTCCAACGCCCTTCGTCCACGGCGGACAAAGGGCGGAATGAGACAGGCACTGAGATCAGGACCCGTACCAGAGGCGAACCCCTAGGACCTGAGTAGTCACCACCCACGGAACTGACAGGCGCCCGGCGCCAAGCCAAAGCGGTGTCG
>CAIZKT010000143.1:0-4726 GCA_903933565.1 uncultured Victivallales bacterium
CCGGGGTCTCCGCCGAGGCTTCCCCGACCGCCTGCAAGACCCCGCCCGTCCACTGATAACGGCTCAGTATCACCTGCCCGCAGCGCCCGTCATGCAGCACGCCGATTACGCCGGTGCCGTTCCCACAGAACATACTGGTTATAAGCATATTGAGTAATACACGAGAAGAATAATGGCACCTTGGAGAGTGTTTTCGATGCCGGAAATCAGGCCTTACGAACATACGCCCCCCCATGTTTCCTGCTGCTCCTCCTTGGGTGCCTGCGGCAGCGGCACAAAGTACGAGATCGGAAGACCAGACCTCGCCTTATGTTGCGCGCAACATAACCAGAGGCCTCGAATACCTACCAGCGGTTTCTGGCCATCGAAAACGCGGCTAAGGTGTTGAAGAAGCGACTCCGTCAGCAGCTAATGACTTTGGGGAAACGCCTTCTGTGGGAACGGCACCGGATCCAGAGGCCTGGAATACCTACCAGCGGTTTCTGGCCATCGAAAACGCGGCTAATGCGTTGAAGAAGCGACTCTGTCAGCAGCTAATGACTTTGGGGCAACGCCTTCTGTGGGAACGGCACCGGATCACGGCACCGGATCCACGCCTTCTGTGGGAACGGCACCGGATCCTGTGGGAACGGCACCGGATCGGCACCGGATCGACGCCTTCTGTGGGAACGGCACCGGATCGACGGCACCAGATCGATCCGCGCGCCGAAGTTGCGAGAGGCCGGGGGCATTTGATGAGGGCCGGAGAATGGGACGGTTACGGGTTTGAGACCTGTAGGGGCGCAGCTCTCTGCCCCAGGTTCGCGCCTCAGAAGCGGTAAAGAAATCGGGCTCAGAATCGGGCCTGAATGAACTAGGTAAAGTGGCTTGTGACGGCGACGCGGGCCTGTCTTGACACCTTCTCAGTCGCGGCCCAGACCCACCGGCGGCCGGGGCGCTACAAACACTGCCGGACGCACATAGACGGGCTCCATGGAGGCCGTCGCGAGAGCGCCAGCTACCGGCCATTCGTCCCCGCAAACCGCCAGCAGGCAACGCGCCTCTATCGCCGCCACAGCGGTCGTCACCAGCCGGATGGCCTCCGGCAACAGCGGCAGCACCATGGCGCCATGGATCGTGACATAGCGCTGGCAAACCAACCCTGGCCCGACGAGGTCAGCCGGGGTCTCCGCCGAGGCTTCCCCGACCGCCTGCAAGACCCCGCCCGTCCACTGATAGCGGCTCAATATCACCTGCCCGCAGCGCCCGTCATGCAGCACGCCGATACTCTCGTCGGCGGCCAGTTGCTCGGTCAGAGCCAGCGCCAGAGCCGCACTCGACGGAACCCCGCGGCAAACGGCGCCCGTGACCGCGCACACGCCTCGCGCCAGAGCGATGCCGGTACGGACCCCCGAAAAACTGCCAGGCCCAAGCCCCACGACCCAGCCCCGCACCGCGCCCGGCTCGACCTCTGCCTTCGCCAGACCCGCCTGCACCCATGGCACCAGATCCCGGTCCGCCTCGCGCTGGCCACCGGGAAGGGTTCCCTGATAAACGAGACGCCCGTCCCTGGAGATCGCCAGGCTAGCGCCGTAAGATGTGTCCAAGGCCGCCGTAATCATCTGCCGTCCACCTCATCCTCCCGCAACGCCAAGCCCGTCGTGCAGCCCGCCAGGTCGCGCGCACACGCCGCCAGGTCCGTCGGCAGTTCGATGCAACGAACGCCGTCGGCCTCGTGTGATAGGTAAACCCGCAGAGTCCGCCGCAGCCCGCCAGGAAACCCCAGAAGCCCCGCGATACGCTCCGGCCACTCGACCACGGTGACCCCATCCAGCGCAAACAGGTACTCCTCGATACCGAAAGCCAGGGCCGCCGCCTCACCGCTGATGCGGTAAAGATCGAGATGAAAGAGGAAGGTCCCGTCCGCTCGCGGATACTCCTGCACCACACTGAAGGTCGGACTGGTGACCGGCTCGACAATGCCCAGCCCGCGCGCCAGGCCCCGAGTCAGCACGGTCTTGCCTGTCCCCAGATCGCCATGAAGCGCCAGCACGACACCCGGCCTCAGTCCGCCGGCCAAAGCCTGGCCCAGGCGCAGAGTCGCTTCTTCCGACCGGCTCAGGACACGCAGTCCGGGCCTCATGCGCGCCCCCCGCCCGACTCACAGGCAAAATGGTCGTAACCGCCCTCTCCCAATGCCTTCCCCTCCAGGTCCCAGACCCCGGGCGCGCCGACGGCGAACACGCCAACAGGGCGGATTGGGGTCGAAAACGGCCAGTCGCGGGCCAAGGCCGGCGCCAACCCGGCCGGCACCGCCACGATCAGTTCGTAGTCCTCGCCATCCTCCAGAGCGCCTTTCAGGCTGGTTGTGATCGCGCGGCGGGGAACCGCGGCCACATCCAGGAGCAGGCGTACTCCCGAGGCCCGGCTCATCCGGGTCGCGTCCAGGAGCAGACCGTCGCTGACATCCATCATGGCGTGGGCGTAGCCCTGGCGCGCCAGCCAGGCGCCCTCCGCACAACGCGGCTCAAAGGTCAGGTGGTGCCCGCTGGAAAAGGAATCGCCAAACACCCCGGTCACCCAGAACTCGTCTCCGGCCAGCGCCCCAGCGCGGCGCACCGCCTTGCCCGCCTCAATCTCGCCCAGGATGGTCAGCGACACCACCGTGTCCGTCGGCGCCCGCGCCAGATCACCGCCGATCATGGCCACCTGAAAACGCCCCGCCAGATCCAGGATTCCCCCGTAGAAGCGCTGCAACCAGTCGGCGCTGCAGCTAGGGCCAAATGCCCCCGCGACCAGGCAGTAGGTCGGCACTCCGCCCATGGCGGCAATGTCGCTCAGATTGCGCGCCAGAACCTTCCGCCCGGCCAGCTCCGGCGGGGTCGCGGCGGGGCCAGACTGAACATAGTGACGGTCGCCGACCACCTGGTCTACGGCGATCAGCCACCAGCGGCCGTCGCCCAGGTCGAGCGCGGCGCAATCGTCTCCAGGTGGGATCGCCAGACCCTTGGACGACACCGGAATCCGCGCAAAAAGCCTGGCCAGAAAGGCGTCCTCAGTCATCGGCAACCGCTTCCTCCAGCCGGTCGAGTTCGCGCCGAGAGTCGGCCAGGGCTAAAACCCTGTGAAAAAAGCACGGCGCCTGCTCGAACTCGCACAGACCGTCTGGAGTCGACCCGCCGCAGGCCCCATGCACCAGCTGTTTCGGGCAGCCCCTGCGGTCCAGGTAGAAACAGGCCCGCAGCCGACTGCCCGGCAAAGCATCCCCGCCGCGAAAGGCGGCCCGATACAGGGTTGAGCCCCACTCCGGCGAGCGCTCCGACAGCACCCACGGCAAAACCGCCGCACGCAGCCGGTCCCGTACGGTCGCCCGTGGGAAGGCCCAGTCCGTCAACCGTGGCGCCTCCCTCGCGGCGGCGGTCACCCCGGCCCGCAGCAGGTCGCAAAACATGTAGTAAGCCCCGGAAATCGGCTCAAACGACAGGTTGCCATGGTAGTCCTGCCAAGCCCTCAGCCAGGCGTCGTAGTCGGTATGAACGCGCAGGGCCTCCGCGATGCTGGCAAGAACCATGTCCAGCGTCCCCTGATCCCGGATCCCGGCAATCTGCACGCCGCTGTACCCCATCAGCCGACAGCCGGCCGCTTGCAGACCGATGCGCGGCAATTGCGCCGCCAACGACTGCGTCGCACTGATGTCGGACTCCCGCTGCAGCAGCGCCGTGAACTCGCGCGGCACATGCACGCCGGGAAACGCCTGACGCTCGAGCTTACGAATGTCCTCCGAAGACAGCAACAGCAGACGCGCAATGACCGCCGAACTCATCTGCCGCATGGCCAGAAACCACTGCAACTCCTGCAACTTCTTCATGTCCCAGCCCGCGTGGGTAACGATGAAACTCGCCCCACTGGCCAGCTTGCGGATCATCTTGAAATACTGCAGGTAGCTATCCGCCGGATTGTACTTGAAGGGGTTGACCGCGGCGCCCACAAAGAAGCCGGGGTCGGCCTGGCTGGCCAGTGCGAGGATCTCCAGGCTGTCGAGGTAGCCGCCCGGGTAGGCCAGCGGTCGCCCGGAACCGCGCCGGACCGGATGCCGGTCCGAACGGTCGCCCGTCACCGCCAAGACATTGCGGATGCCCTTGCCACGAGCCTCGGCCAGAACCGCCCGGATGCGGTCGGGGCTGGAACCCTTGCCGGAAAGATGCATCAACACCGGCTTCCCCGAGGCCGCCTTCATGGCCGCGGCCGTCGCCACCGGGTCGTGGCAGTCCTCACCCTGCAGGCGGTCCGTCACCGCGATGGCCGCCACAGCGTCACACTTCGCTACCCGCGCCGCCAACGCCGTGCTCAGAGCCATCGCCGAGTCGAAAGGCTGCGCGCTGGCGGGCGTATTCAGCTCAATGAGAATCTGGAAGGACCCTTCGCGCAGGCGAAGAGCCAGGCGCTGGTCGGCTTCAAAGGCCATCTCGAGCTGCTCAGGAGACCGCTGTGTGCTCAAGCCTGGATCCTCACTGACAAAGTCGGCACCGAAACGCCGCCCCGGCAAGGAACTCGCCAGCGGCCGACGACCACCACGCATGGACCCGGCAGCCGATCTTATCAGACAATATAGTGGGCATGACCGGGTTGGCAACGCCGCCATCAGCCCCGCCAGGGCGGTTTCAAGATAACGGGCACGCTGGCGGTGGAGTCACGTTCTGCGACCGCTGCGTGGGTCATTCCGGGTCGGCCGGAACGGGCCGACCCG
>CAIZKT010000144.1:0-6671 GCA_903933565.1 uncultured Victivallales bacterium
CGAGGCCGCATGTTCCGCCCCTTCAGGGCTGAATCCGCGCTGTGGACGGGTACCCAGGGCGTTGCCCTGGGCTGGTATGGCAGCGCGCCTTCAGCGCTCCAGACGGACTCCCTTATTGCACAGGTCGTTCTTTCCCCCTGCGTCGGCAGGCGCCGATCTCCAAACCCTCCTGGCCGCGGGCCAGGCCGCTGCCCCAGACCAGGCAATTCCTCCGCTCCAGGGGTTGCATTGAGTCCGGCCCGACGCCATCTTGCCCGACCGTCGGCCCGCCGCCGCCGACGGTCGTGGGCGTCAGCGGCGGAGCCTGTGCGGTGAGGTCTTATGGATACCAAGGATCTTCTTGCGCGCCTGAAGCGCAATCTCTGCCGGGTGATCCGCGGCAAAGAGGCTGCGATCGATGAACTGATGGTAGCGCTGCTCGCCGACGGTCATGTGCTCATGGAGGACGTGCCGGGGGTCGGCAAGACCACCCTGGCCAAAGGTCTGGCGCGCTCGTTGCGCGCCGACTTCCGCCGCATCCAGTTCACCCCTGACCTCTTGCCGACTGACATCGTCGGCGGCATGATCTACTCGCCCAAGACCGGTGAGTTCAGCTTTCGGCCCGGCCCGGTGTTCTGCAATATCCTCCTCGGCGATGAGATCAACCGGGCTTCGCCACGCACCCAGTCAGCGCTGCTCGAGGCCATGAGCGAGCGCCAGGTTACCCTCGATGGCCAGCGCCATGAACTGCAACGACCGTTTATGGTTCTGGCGACCCAGAATCCCGTCGAGTACCACGGGACCTATCCCCTGCCCGAGGCCCAGCTTGACCGCTTCGCCATGCGCCTGGAACTAGGTTACCCGAGCGAGGACAGCGAGATGCTGGTGATCGAGGACCAGAAGGCCAGCCACCCGCTGGACAGCCTGGAGCCCGTGGCGGACGCGGCGGAGGTCATCGCGGCGCAGGATGCCGTGCGGGCGGTGCATGTCGAGGTGACCGTGGTCCGCTACATCACCCAACTGGTCCGCGCCACCCGCGCCGACCCCCGCCTGCGCCTGGGGGCCAGTCCGCGCGCGGCCCTGGTGCTGTTCCGTACCTGCCAGGCCCTGGCGCTGCTACGCGGCCGGGACTACGTCACGCCGGATGACGTTCGCGAACTGGCGGTTCCGGTGATCGCCCATCGCCTGGTCGTGGACACCAAGGCCAGCTACTCCGGGACCCGCAAACAGGGGGTCGTCACGGAGATTCTCGACCGCGTGCCAGCGCCCACCTGAGGCCGCGCCCTCCCGTTGCCGCACCCCGTGAACAGGAACTCCAAGTGAAGAGGTCCGCCATCTGCCCCCAGAGCAGCCCCGCCGCGCCACCGGTCGCCACCGCTCTGGCCGCCGTCGCGTGGCCGCGGCGCTGGCGCCTCGCCGACGCCGTGAGGCTCAGCCTGGCACTGCTGGCGCTGGGAACTCTCAGCCCGGCGTGGGCCGCGCCGGACCAGGACCTCGTCTTCGAAGCCGAGCTCTGCCGGGAGATGACCTCCCCGTGGCGCCCTGTCCGGGCCGAGGGCGCCTCCGGCGGTCTGGCCCTCTCCATTCCCGAAGGCGCCGGCAGCAGCGAAGCGTTCGATCAGGGCCGTGAAGGGCGGGCGCGCTTCGCCGTGCCGACCGGAAGCGGCGGCGAGCGCGAACTATGGCTGCGGGTGTACTGGAACGGGAACTGCAGCAACTCGCTGTTTGTGCTCGCCCAACCCGAGTCGCGTCCTCTGACCGTGGACAGCTACACCATGCGCGCCTGGCACTGGGTGAAAGTGCCCACTCTTTTGCTGCCCGCCGCCGCGACCGCCATTGATCTCATCAACCGTGAGGACGGCGTCTGGGTGGACCAGCTCTGCGTGCGGCCCGTTGGCCAGCCCGCGCCGATCGGGGTGCTGAGCGCCCTGGCGGCCTGGCCGCCGCCCGGGCCAGCCGTGCCTGCCGTCAGCCTGGTCGCCGCTCCGGGAGGCCCCGGCGTCGAGGCGCTGCCGCCCACCGAGTACCTGCTGCATCACTTGCGCCTACCCCGACTCAATCTGCCCCGCCAGCCGGTGCTGGTCGTCTTTCCGGGCCAGCAGACGCCCCTCGAGGTGTGGCTGCGGCAAAACCGCCCGGCCGGCCTGCCGGGCTCGCTCCGCCTCGAGCCGACGGAGAACCTCATCGTCGAACCCGCCACCGCCCTGACCCTCGCCGCGACGGCTCTACCCCTCGACTGCCACGCCTTTACCGTGCGAGCCCATCCCGCTCTCCCCCGCGGACTGACCTATCTGTATTGCCGAGTACAGACCGCGGATGGGCTCGAACAGCTGCGCGAGATCAGGGTCCTGCGACCCTATCGCTGGCTCCTCTCGCAAGCTTTCCCGCTCAACCCGGCTGCCGGCCTGGACCAACTCGCGGCCAACGACGCGGCCGTGCTCACCGATTCGCTCGGCTCTGCCCCCGGCATCACCTGGCACGAGGCTGAGCCGAAAGACTTCACCCCCTTCGGACTGCTGGACCTCCGCCGCGCCATCAGCGCTGAGCCCTTTGTCCAAGCCTACGCCTTCACCCGCTGCCGCGCCCTCGGCGGACCCGCCACCCTCGACCTCACCCACGATGACTGGATCCGCGTCTGGGTCAACGGCGCCTGCGTGTACAGCGACGCGGAGTCCGCCCCGTCTACCCTCACTCGCACCCGCGTGCCGGTTACCCTTCGCGCTGGCGACAATGACCTCCTGGTGCGTTGCGCCCAGCTCAAGAACTACTGGGAGTTTGGTCTCGTCGCGGAGAGCGCGGACGAGACCGCCACCCCCGCCGCGGACAGCCCCATCCCCGCGGCCCTCACCGCCGCGCCAGCGCCCCTGCCGCGCTGGTCCTTCCAGAGCATCATTCAGGACTTGCCCGCCCTGGTCCGCGAGGCTCCGCCGGGGCAGGGCTGGACCGTGTTTGCCGCCGCCTGCCGTGAGGGCCCGCTGACGCCCGCCGACCCCTGGCGACGCCTGAGTTCCGCGATGCAGAGCCTGGCGCGCGACCCTGGCGACCGGCAGCACTGCGCCGAGGCCCTGCTCGAACTTCGCCGCCGCGTCGACCTGGCCCTTCTTCCCGAGCCCGACCGTGCCTTCCTGCACTTGCTGACCTTCCGCGACCGCATCGCCTTCCTCACCGCCGGCAACCCGTTCGAGGCGGCCGAGGAGAGCCTCGCCGCCGCCTGCTGGACGGACAGCCACGCCGAGCAACAGGCGCTGCGCGTCGGGGCCGTACGGCTCTATCTGTGCGCCGCCGCCGCCGATGAGGCTACCGCCTGCATCGATAGCCTGGCCGCCGACCTCCCCGAGGCGGACGCGCTCCGCGGCGTGCTGGCGCTGTACCGGGGCGATTGGGCCAGCGCGACAAGGCACTTCCCCGAGGTCCGCCCAGACCAGGCCAGCCGCTACGCCAGCTGGCTGCTGAACCTGGGACGGGCGCCGGCCGCGGAATGGCTCTTGCGCCGGGTGCGGACGCCCTCGCTGTGGAATCGCCTGGCCCAAGCAGCGGCCTGCATCGAGCAGCGCCGCTTTGCCGAGGGCGAAACTCTGCTGCTGGAGTGCCTGCGCCGCGATGATTCCCCGCGCTCTGGCTGGGAAACCGCCGCCGCCGAGGTGGCCGCGTTCTACGCCGCCCGCGGCTCCCTGCCACAGGTCAATGCCAGACTGCGAGCCGAGGCGGAGGCGCTCTCCCACCACCGGCAGCCCCTGCGTGGCCGACTTCTCAACGCGCTGTGGCGCCTCGACCAGGAAGCCCAGGAGCCCGTGGCGGCCCTCCGTGACGCCCTCGCAGAGGCAGATCTCGACGCCGGCGGCTACCGACCGCCGGCCCGCCAGACCCTCGAAGGCCTCCTCCAGCCGGCCTTGTCGCACCTGTTGGATGAGACGCGCTACGCCGAGGTGATCGACCTCTGCAACCAGACGGTCTCAGTGGCCCCAGGACTGCGGCTACCGGTAGACATCTATCGCCTGCAAGCGCTGCGAGGGCTTGGCCGGACCGCCGCCGCGGCGGCAGTCCAGGCGCGGCTCATGGCGGCCGTCGCCGCCAACCCGACGCAGACCCACCGCCTGCTCAGCCTGCTACGCCTCTCGCTACCCACCACCGCCGCGGCCGAGCGTCTGGACCGGCTCGCGCCCGACCGGCAGGGGAACGCTCCGGCGCTCTCCGCCGAGGAGGTGGAGCCCGGCGCGCCGGAAGGCTCCCAGGTCCTGCCCGGCTTGGTCCGGATGCTGGCGGCTGGCGTCGTGGACCAGATCGCCATGGAGTCGGGGGAGAGCCCCTGCATCTGGATCGTCGAACACGGCAAGTTCCCCTTCTGCGTCGAATTAGGCGCCGTCGACACTATCAAGCGCTTTGAAACCGCCCTGCGCCCATTCGGCGCGCCGCTGCCGGTCGGTCGCGAGGTCGCCTTTCTGGATGGCCTGGTCTGGATCGGCACGGACCGCGGGCTGTTCTGCTATCACCGCGACGCCGACGCCTGGGACCGTCTGCACCTGCCCGCCGTCAGCGTGGCTGCGCCCGTCTTGGCCCTGACCGTGGTGGACAACCGGTTGCAGGTCACCTGGAGCGCCGCCCACGAGCGGAAGATACAGGGCACCTTTACCCTCGATTCCGGCGTGTGGGAGACCGTCGCCGCCCCATGAGGGCCCGACCGCACGGAAAGGAAAGCGCCATGACAGGCATGACCCAGGATAAAGCCGCGCGGCCGCCGAGCCTGCTTCCAGCCCTCATGCACCTGGACTGGCAACGCCTCTGCGGAATCCTCCTCTTCGGCTGCGCCATGGGGTTGCTTGAGGCCATCTGTGTCGTCTATCTGCGCCGTCTGATCATCCCCGCAGGCACGGATCCGAGTCAGGCCCTGGCAGCGCTTGGGCACTTGCCTATCGAGCGCATTCGCGAGGCCTGCACGGTGGTCATGCTCGGATTGGTGGCCTGGATGACGGCGCCGAGCTGGCGGTCGAGGACCGCCCACTTCTTCTTCATGTTCGGAGTCTGGGACATCGTCTACTATGTCGGTCTGAAGGGGTTCACGCACTGGCCGACCGCCTGGCTTGAGTGGGACTGCCTGTTCCTGCTTCCCGAGCCATGGCACGGCCCGGTACTGGCGCCCATACTCATCAGCCTGTACCTGATGGCCGCCAGTTGCCTGCTGCTCGCGTGCGAGAGTGCCGAGAGCACGGTGCGTGTGTCGGTTCCGGGATTCGCCCTGCAACTGCCAGGGTTCCTGCTGTGGTATGGGTCCTTCGTCAAGGATTCGGACCGCATTGCGGCACAGGGCTACGCGGGCGTCAACTACTCGTGGTCGTTGTTTGCCGTGGCGCTCGTCGTCGCAGTACTGGGTCTCTGGCTTGCGGCCCGCCTGGGACGGCGGCCGAGGCGGGAGCCGACGACAGGAGCGGCTTAGCCGACCCGGCGCGCTGCCGTCTGAGGCACCCCCGCAGGCCGAATCCCATGGAGATGCGGTGGGCCGCCACCGCCGCGCCTGAGGCCAGGCGCATCTCCACCGTCGGCTGGCTGCCGACGGGGCGGGTCATGGCACCCCCGGCCTACCCACGGTGGACGCCTACGGCGCGGCGGCAGGGATCGCGGGCGCCAGGCAAGCGCGGAAGCCGACGAAATCGCTCATGTTCGACGGACCGGAGTAGAAGCGGTTGGCCACCCGGCAGAAGCCGGCGACGTTGCACCAGCCGCCGCCGCGACCCACGCGGTACGAGCCCGCCTCCAGGTTCACCGGGTCAGTCCCAGGACTCCTCGCGTAGTAGCTTGCGTCGAACCAGTCCAGGCACCACTCCCAGACGTTGCCCGAGGGGTCGTACAGCCCCAGTTCGTTCGGCTTCTTCTGACCCACCGGGTGCGGCCGGCAGTTGTTGCTGAGTAGGTTGCTCTTCCGTTTGTTGTTGTCCGCCTCTGAGTAGCTCAGCCGGTCGTCCAGTCGCCGGTCGCCCGAGTTAGCGTAGTACCAGGCCACCTCGTCGACGTTGTTCGAACCGGCATAGAGAGTGCCCTTGGAGCCCGTCCCGCCCCGCGCTGCGTACTCCCACTCCGCCTCCGTCGGCAGACGGTACTCGTACCCCTCTGGAAGGCGTCCCGCCTTCTGCTCCCGCTCCGTCAGCTTCGTGCAGAAGGCTACTGCATCGTCCCAGGACACAGTCTCAACCGGGTTGCGTGCATCCTTGACCTGGCTTGGATTCTTGCCCGTCAGGGCCTCGTACTCCGCCTGGGTCACCTCGTACTTCCCCATCCAGAAGCCGCGCGAGATCTGTACCGTGTGCGCCGGAGTCTCTTTCCCGGACCCGTTGTTCTCACCCATCTGGACGCTGCCTGGCGCCACCCAGACCAGCTCCAGGCCCAGGTCCGGGACGGTCCAGGGCTGCCCGGGGGCGGGCGCGATAGCGGGGGCGGTCGGACGGGTCGGACTCGTCTGACCTGTCGGACTCGTCGGACGAGCCTCTGGCGGCCCTACAGCGAGGCCGACCGGCGCGGGCGCCGGTGGCGTGTCCGGGCGGCTGGCGGCGGCAGGGCTGCCGCGGCCACGCGCGACCACGAGGCCCAGCAGCCCCAGCAGCACGAGACTGGCGACGGCGAGGCCCGGCACCAGCAACGACCGCCGACGCGGCGCGGAGGCGGGTACGGCGGGAGCCCCGGCAGAGCCGGTGCGGACCGCC
>CAIZKT010000145.1:0-3113 GCA_903933565.1 uncultured Victivallales bacterium
CGATCTGGCCCATGACGATCTGTACCGACCGCCGACTCCTGGCCGAGCGTGCCTGCTGCGCCGATCACGTATGCCAATCGACACCACCAAGATCGTGGGTACGGAGTATGGCGTCGAGTTGCCCGGCGTGCGTCATGAGGTGCCGGATGCTCAGTATCTCATGGTCGAGCTTCGGGATCTTGTACCAGTGGAAGCCGCTGTCCGGGGTGGCCAGATCCAGGGAGTCGATCGTGAAGTCGACGGAGGCCAGCACCTCGCCCAGATACTCCAGCAGTTCGTAAGCGTCATATCTACCCCATCTGGCGGCGGGGTGACCAGCGGGGCTACGGTAGTGGAGTCGGGGCGGTCCGTCCAGTCGATGGCAGCGTAAGGTGCCGTGCCGGCGGCTCTTTGTCAGTAGTAGGATTCAGCCTTGCGCCAGTTGCCTGGCAGGAGCTCGTCGAGGCGGGCGGCGGGGTGGCCGTTGATGCGGCGCAGAACGTCCTCGATGTAGACGAACGGGTCGATGTCCATGACCCGGCAGGTCTGCACCAGCGAGAGCAGGATGCCGGTGGCGTCGCCGCCGCCCTTGCTGCCGGCGAACAGCCAGTTCTTGCGTCCGATCGCCAGGGGCCTGAGCGCCCGTTCACTCTCGCCGTTGTCGGGCCGTAGCCGGGCATCGGCGAGGAAGGTCCGCAGAGCGCTGCCGAGGTTGTGCATGTAGCCGATGGCCCCGGCGAAGGCCGAAGCGGGAAGCACCTCGCCGCCCATGAGTGCCCTGGAGGTACGCGCAAAGAGCCAGTCGATCAGCGGGGCGATCTTCTCGCGGCGCACGGCCAGCAGCAGCTCATCGCCGCCGGTGGGATGCCGCCGGGCGAACTTGTCGTAGCGGAAGATGTGGCGGATGGCGCGCAGCACCGCCTCGCGCAGATCCTTCGGCGCGTCGACCGCCTCGAAGAACTTGCGTCGTACGTGCATCCAGCAGCCGCACTCGAAGACCCCCTCCTGCTTGAAGAGATCGTCATAGCCCTTGTAGGCATCGGCATGGATATAGCCCAGATAACCTTTGAGGAACTCCTTGGGCCGCTTCTTGCAGCGGTCGACGGTGAACTCGAACACTCGCCATGGCGGTCCGGCGCCGCCGGCGACGTAGACCCACATGCGGCCGGTGACCGTCTTGCCGTGGCCTTTCATCTGCAGGGCCACCGGGGTGTCGTCGGTAAAGATCACCCCGCAGGCGATCAGCAGCTTCTTCATGCGCAGGTACAGGGGGCGCAGCACCTCGGCCGCACCGAGGTACAGGCCGCAGAGGGTCTGACGGCTGATCTCGATCCCGAGACCGCGGAGACGCTCCTCCTGGCGGTACAGAGGCAGATGCATGGCGGTCTTGTTCACCACCACGTCGGCAATGAAGCTCTCGTCGTAAGTGCCGCCGGGGATGGCGAAGTCGGGAGCCGGCGCGCAGACCACGCCGCGGCGCACATCGGCCGGGTCGGCGTACCTGGGGAAGACGAAGCGCTTGACGTAGTACTCGGGGGGCTTCACGGCCAGCTTGCGGGTGACGTCCTCGCCGATCTTCACCAGCGGCAGACCGGTCTCGAGGCTGATCTTCTCCTCCGCGGGCAGGTCGATAATGACGTCCTCTTCGCGCAGGCCCTCGGGGATGAGTTGGTCGAGGTTGCGGCGGATGCGGCGCGGCGCGGGAGACGGGGCCGGGCGCTCGGGATGCAGTTGGTCCTCGGAGCGCTCCAGCTCCCGGTTCAGCTCCTCGACCTCCTTGAGCAGGTCGGCGAACACCTGCTGGTCGGCGGGATCCTGTATGAGGCGCTCGGACCGCGGCCCGAACAGGGCCTTCTCCAGCAGCCGGATGCGCTCGCGCAGGCGGGCGTTCTCCGCCAGGAGTCGGTCCTTTTCGGCCAGGGCTTCCGCGAGCCCCGCTTCGGGTTGTGACGCGCTCGTCAACATGCTACATAATATAGCATGCAACATATTGTACGCTAACTATTTATGCTATCAGTATAGGTTTTTCTTCAAGCCGGAATCTGGGCTTCAGCCGCAGTGGCACCACCCCCTCGAGCAACAGCGCCAGGTGTCGACGGTCCAGTTCGGCGCGGCCGTCTCGGTACGACGGCACCGCGAAGCACCCTTTCTCCAGGCGCTTGTACCACAACGCCAGACCGTCACCGTCCCAGTAGAGGATCTTCACGTGGGTGCGCCGCCGGTTCACGAACACGTAGTACGCGCCGTCGTCCGGCCGACCCAGGTGCTCGTAGACCAGGGCGCTTAAGCCGGTGAACGAACGGCGCATGTCCGTGGGTCGCAGGCATAGGAAGATGCGCGAAGCCCCGCCGATGCTCAGCATGCCGCCCCCAAGGCGCGCAGCAGACGCTTCATCGTCGCCTCGTCGAAGCCGGGCTCGACCTCAAGTTCCAGCCCGCCCAGCCGCAACCGCAGGCCCGAGCCGCCGACGCTGCGCACCGGCGCAAAAACCCCGCAACTGGATGGGGCCTCCCCGGCCAGGCGTCGGTGCCAGTAACGCAACTGCCACACGGTCACGCCGCGTTCCCGACAGAACGCCGCCCGCTTCAGGCCGCTCTGCCGCCACTGCTCCATCACCCCGCGCCAGTGGTCCTGGCGCTCCGCAACCGTCATCATCTCCGCCATCGTGCCGGCCTCCGATCTGGTTGGCGAGCGGCACCATGCCGCCCGTCCGATCAGAGTACAGCATACCCCCGCCTCAGCCCCCGCCGCCAGATGGGGTAGATATGACGCTTACGGACCCAGCGACCATAGAGCCACTGGCGGATCTGCTTGAGCCTGAAGACGGCGTGGCCGCCGGCCTGGAGCCAGGCGGTCAGCTCGCTCTCGGGGAGGTTCTTGATCAGCCGTGGAGGCATGGGTTCAACTGGCCTTCAGCGCCGCACGCCGCGGTAGAGTCGCACCGTCTCGGACTGAACCTCTTCGGGCTTGGGCTTTTCGGCGTCCGGCGTGGGCTTCTCGAGGACGGGCTTGGGTTTGTCGGCGGCGGGCGCCGCCTCGGTGTAGAGGCGCAGCAACATCACTCCGCCGGGGAACCACTGGGCGCGGACGACCTTGCGGCGGCGCAGGTCGATGGGCGGGGTGATCGGGGTCCA
>CAIZKT010000146.1:0-12208 GCA_903933565.1 uncultured Victivallales bacterium
CGAGGCCGCATGTTCCGCCCCTTCAGGGCTGAATCCGCGCTGTGGACGGGTACCCAGGGCGTTGCCCTGGGCTGGTATGAAACGCCCCCTTGGGGCTGAATACCACGGCCCATCGTTATTGCACAGGTCGACTTTTTGTGGCACTTCCAGCAGGAGGTCGGGTGGTGTCTGACTGAGTAAGATGCCGTAAGGCTGAGGCTAAAGTGGCTGATTATGAGGTACTTACAGGCAGGATATGGAAGAAAAGAATGGCGCCCCCGATCCGATTTGAACGGACGACCTACTGCTTAGGAGGCAGTTGCTCTATCCAGCTGAGCTACGGGAGCGCTAGCGGGCAGCCAATATTACTCTGGGCCCGGCGAATTCAACTGTAGTGGGCTTGACGTCGGACCGGGACGGGAGTGGCTCAGGGCGCGGCTTATGGGGGGCGGGGGAAGAGCGCCAGTGAGGTTTGGACGGGGTAGCCGCAGGTGCAGCCAGAACTGGCCTCGGGGATGGCCACGATGCCGCCGGCGGGGAGGGTGTTGAGCCAGCAACCGGGGCGGCTGACGAGGGAGAGTCGTTGCTCCTTGCCGGTGGCGAACTCCGCCGCTGTGGGCAGGCCGCCCTGCCGACTGAAGGCGCAGTGGCGGGAGGCGGACAGCGGGGCGCATTGCGGGGCCTTGTTCCAGATCCAGCCGTTGTAGGGTGATCCATCGCGCAGTCTGCGGGCGAAGCCGGGGCCGTAGATGGTATCGCCGACGATGACCGGGTGCTGGGTCTGCTCGCCATGGCCGCCGTCGAGGATCTCCGCACGGCTGGGGGTGTTGTCGTTGCGCCAGAGTTCGCGGCCCCTGGCCAGGTCAACGCCGATGAGTTGGTACTGGATCAGCTTGCGGTCTCTGACCGTGTCGTGTCGGCTGCCGCTCAGCAGCAGGATGCCATCGCGGCCGGACATGTAGATGGCGTGCTGGAAGGCGTTGAGGTCAAGTTTGATGCGCCAGCGCTCGGCTCCGGAGTCGAGGTCGAGCGCCACGAGTTGAGGGGTGCTCTTGAAGAGCTCTGCCAGGGGGATCTTGCCGGTGGGATGGGCGCGGGTTTCTGGGCTGGCGCTCTCGACGAAACAGACCCGTCCGCCGAGGGCGGTGAGAGTGGGGTTGAGGATGACGCCTTGGGGGGTGTACTCCCAGGCCAAGGCGCCGTTCTGCCGGTCTACGGCGAAGAGTTGCAGGCTGGTGACCACGGGCTGGTTCTGGTACCACACCGCGTCGTAGTCCGGCTTGTTGCCCGGCCGCAGAGCGGCTTCGGGGCGGGTGCGACTGCCGAGCAGACGGTCGCCGACTACGGCCAGGTAACCCCAGCGTGCGGGTTCGGCGGGATTGCCGGGCAGGCGGAATTCGGCCCGCGTTTCGCCGCTGACGCCATCGAGGGCCAGGCAGCGCCCGTCGGCGGCGACGTAGAGTCGGTCGTCGGCGGTCGCCAGGTTGCCGCAGTCTTTCAGCATGGCCATGCGGCCGCTGTCGGCCTCGTGCCGTTCCCAGAGCACGGTGCCGTTATAGGCATCCAGGCCGGCGAGGTAGTCCATGCCGGTGATAAACAGCAGGCCATTACTGCACAGCGGTGCGGCGGCCTTGACATGGCGCTCGTACATGTACTGCGGTCCGGGTCGGCCAAACCAGAGCACCGCGAAGGGCCCAAAGGGCAGGGCATCGTCTGAGCAGGCGGTGTTGCCTGCGTCGGCGTAGCCGTGGGTCCAGCGTCCCGCGCCAGGGACTTCGCCCCGGCGGAAGGCGACGGTGTAGCCGGACTCGGGGGCAGGGCGGAAGCGCTCGCCGGGCAGCGTCGCCGCCGCGGCGGCGAGATTGGCGGTCGTGGTGGCGAGCAGGACGCCGCCGCAGGGCCGGAGAACGCGGCCCCATTCGGTGGGGCGCGTCGGTGCCGTCGCGGCCGTCACCACCAGGTTGAAGAGGTAGGGCCGGTAGGGCAGGAGCGCGCCCGGGACGTGGTGGACACTGACCCGTCCGCCCGGCAGGCCGTACTCTGACAGGGCCTGGCGCAGGGCGGTGCTGCGGCCGGGGTCGGGCTCGACGATCACGCAGTTCAACTCGCTTTGGCTGGCCAGGGCCAGGGCCAGGTCCAGGTTGTCAGCGCCGGCCAGGAGCGCCAGGCCGCGGCGGCGGCCCAGCAGAGGCAGTAGTTCACGAGCGGCGGCCGTGGCCGTGGCCGTCGGGGTCCACTCGCGGCGGGGCGGCGCGGCGGCGGCGGCTTCGGCCGGGGCGGTTTGGGCTGTCCCCAGGCAGGTGATTCGGCCGTCGGTTGCCGAAGCAAAGAGCCTGCCGTCGTGCCAGGCCAGGCCAGCGATCCCAGCGCCGGGGACAGCCAGGTGTCCCAGCCTCTGGCCGTCGCTGGCGGTCATGACCTCGATGCCATCGTCGGTCCCCATCACCAGGTGCTCGCCCAGCTTGATCATGGTACGGGCCTCGCGGCAGGGGCTTTCCCAGAGGCGTTCTGGCTTGGCCGTGCTGAGGTAGTCGGAGCGCCGCAGGGCGAGGACCTTGGTGCGCAGCAGGACGAAGGCGCTGAGCCCGTCGATGACGACCTGCTGGCCCTCGGTAGTGAAGAGGCCTTCGGTACTCTTCTCATCGAACAGGTGGATCACCCCGCCCTCGCCGGGGCCGGTGGCGATGGTCCGGTTGACGATCAGGGCACAGGTTCCTCCCGGCAGGTCCTTACCCCAGGAGTTGGACTGTCCGAGCCGGTTCAGTGCCTTTCCCGTGCGGCGGTCAAAGACCTGGAACGGGGTGCGGCCGGTGGGCACGAATACGCGGGTCGGCGAGAGCAGCAGAAAGCCCTGCGGACCGCACGCGGTGGGCTCTTTCCAGCGCTCCTGGCCGGTCAGTGCGTCCACGGCGCAGAGAAAGGTGCCATCAGATGGGAAGAGGCCCGCGCCGAAGTAGAGGGTTCCCTGGTCTACGGCGATACCGCCGCGTACGGGACAGGCCGAGATCAGCCGCTGGTTACCGGGCAGTCGCGCTTCGGCGGCAGCGGCCCGGTAGCGCCATACGAGGTTGCCATCGGCGGCCTGCAGGCAGTAGAGCCAACCGTCATCGCTACCGGCATAGACACGGTCAGCCCAGAGGACAGGGGCCAGGCGCACCGGCCCCTCGGTGGGGTACCGCCAGAGCTGGGCGCCGCTGGCGGCGTCGAGGCAGACGACGGCATCGCCGACGTTGTCGCCGTAGAACACCCGCCCCGCGGCGGCCACGACGTGGTAGGCATGGTCGTAGGTGAGGGTTGGGCTGAGCGCGTGCTTGACCGCCGGGTTGTCGGCCCGCGGCGGGGGCCAGGCGGGGGCGGGTGGGGCCAGGGGCGTATGCACCCAGTGTGGTTGCAGGGGCCAGACCAGAGTTTCGCGGGAGACGGCGCTGCGCTCGACGTCGTTGCGGTAGGTGGTCCAGCCACGCGAGCGGTCGGCCCACTCGGCGATCGGCAGCAGGCGGGTGCTCAGTTCGGACAGCGATTGCAGGCTGGTCGGGTCGCCCCGGAGGGCGCGGCGCAGGATCTCGCCCCGGAGGGCTTCGCAGGCGTCGAGCTGGGCCAGGCGGGTATCGGCCAGGGTGGCGTTGGCGGGCTGGGTGGCCTGCACCCGTTCGAGCTTGGCCCGTAGGCGCAGCAGTGAGGTCGCCGGGTAGTCCATGATCTGGGCCAACGCCGGGGCCGCAGTCCAGACGCCGGCGTCGACCCGGGCGATGTCGTCGAGCCAGCGACAGCAGGCCTCGTAGCGGCGCAGGGTGGTGGCGGGGTCGGGGCTGGGCGGGGGTAGGTCGGTGGCGACGGCGCCCAGGCTGGCGGCCATCTCGGCCGAGGCCTCGAGCAGGCGTGGGAGGAAGGTGATGGGGTCAGGGTCGAGCAGGCGTGGCTGGTCGAGGTGTTCCCGCAGGCGCCGCATGAGCAACGGGAAGCGCCGCTCCAAGGCCGGCCGGACGGCGGCAACCCAGGGCGACAGGCGTTCATGCCGGTCGACGATGCGGAGGCGTACGGCGGCATTCGGGGCGGCACCGCTATCGAGGCCCAGCACTGCCCGAAACCGCAGCGCGGTCGGGGGCACTGCATAGCCCAGCGCGCTGGGAGCCGGGGCGACCTGGGCGGTGGCGCAGTAGTGTCCCGCCAGTTCGGCGGGCCGGGTCTCCAGGCTGCCGGAGCCAACCACGCTGACGAACTGCGGAGTGAGGCTGCGCAGAGGTACCACCGAGCCGTCCGCGAGCAGGAAACCGGCATCGCCCCAGGCTGCCAGCGCGCCTGGGTTGGAGTCGACGGGGTCAGCCAGCAGCCAGAGGTGCGTCAGGCCTTGCACGGCGAGGTCGGCGGTGACGGCAGGTGAACTCTTGGCGAGAGGGCCGGAGAAGAGGGGTCTGAAGCGGTCCGCGGGTGCCCCTGCGGCGCTCTGCGGAGTCAGGTGAGCGAGCAGGGTATCGGCCCAGGTTGCGGGGTCCGCAGGAGGCTGGACGTTGTCCGTCACGTCGGTCCGCAAGAGCCGCGGGCCCAAGTGGTTGTCGTAAGGTATGAAAGCGAAATAGAAGCGCACATCCTGGTTCTGGAAGCCTGGCTGGTCGTAGGTCTCCACCACGAAGGCGCCGGCGCCCCGGTTGGCGGTGGGGTCATAGGACCAGGCGATGGCGTTGTCCTCGACCCCATCGGGGTTCATCTTGGCCACTTCGAGCAGCAGTATGCCGGTGTCTCCGGGGTGTTCCGGCACGGCGATTTCATACTGGCCGGGGCCGCTGTGACGGACTCCGAAGGAGCCCGTGCCGACCAGGACGCGGCCGTCCTCGGCGATCCAGCCGCCGATCAGGCCGGCCAGCCGATAGGGCAGGTAGACGAAGCTAAAGGCGCAGAGCTCCTCCTGCTTGAAGTCATTGGACTCGTCAGCAATGCGGATATGCCAGCCGCTGCCATCGGGCAAGGGCCCGACCGCGGTGCAGTTGTCGCCATTGGCCGCGGCGACGGCGAACAGCATGCCGTCGTCGAGCGCGTCGACGCCGCCGAGGTGCAGCCGGATCTCGCCATCGCGGTTGCCGCCGCGGACCACGGCCAGAGTGGTGTCTGGGGGGAGATTTCCGGACGCCAGGAGGGTTGAGCCGTCCTTGCTGACGTGAGCTCCCGCCCAGCCCTCGGCGAAGGGGAACCAGGCTAGGGCGAAGTCGACATTGGCCTCGACTCCATTGCCTTCAGCTGAGAATCCGGCCACCCAGGAGCCGCCAGCGTCGGGGGCGCCGGTCGGACAGGTCAGGGCCCCGGCCACATCCACCCCGCCGCGGGCCGCCAGCGGCAGGCGCTCGTTGAGGGAGGCCATAAGGATGCCCTCTGTCTGGCGGAAGGGCAGGCTGCCAGGCTGGCCGGTCAGGGCCTGTCGGGTCAGGGTCCAGTCGCCGCGATTGCCACTGCTGACAACCAGTTCGGCGCTCGGGCTCTCGGCCGCCAGGCGGGCCACCGGTTTGTCGGCGAAGCTGCCGCCGCTGGGCTCGACGTCCACCCGACCGACGATCAGGTCGGCGCGGAGTGCAGCGCCGACGCCACCGAGGGTGATGCCGAGGACCAAGGCTGTCTTTGAGCACAGGTTTCGGAAGCTCGTATCAGGCCTCATCGTTCACCTCGCAGCAGCACCGACCTGCGACCCGCCCAGCAAAACTCGGCGCCGCCATGGCAGCGCCAGCGGAGCGGCCGTACCCATGGCAACCTACATGTTCTCGATGGACGCGCCAGCGCCGCCGTAGGTGATGCAGAAGGCTGTGTCGCGGGCTTGCGTCGGCGCGGTGCCGTGCTACTCTGAGGGGCGTGGAGCCCGAGGGTCTCGATCACGACGAAAGCGACCACGGCGAGGGGTTTCAGCCAGACCTGTGAGCGTCCGGCTGCTGGCCCCCGAGGCGCTCAGGCGGCCATGTCCCTAGTCCCAAGGAGGCACGCATCCCGATGAAACGCGCGGTGGTGGCCGGGCACATCTGCCTGGATATCATTCCTGGCATCGACCACGGTTTCCAACTGGTGCCGGGCCGACTCTACGAGGTCAGCGCGCCCACGATCGCCACGGGCGGGGCGGTCTCGAACACGGGAGTGGCGCTGCACGTGCTGGGGGTGGAGACGGTTCTGGTCGGCAAGGTCGGCAACGATTCCTTTGGCCGCTCTATCCTTGAGGTTCTGCGCGGTTACGGCCCGAAGCTGGCCGATGGCATGGTGGTGGTGCCGGGGGCCGTGAGTTCGTATACGGTGGTCATCAGTATCCCGGGAACAGACCGGATGTTCCTGCACTGCCCCGGGGCCAACAGCAGCTTTGTCAGCGCGGATTTTGATCTGGCTCGGCTGGACGGGGCGGCGGTGTTTCACTTCGGTTACCCAGCCTTCATGGCGGCCACCTGCGCCAACGGCGGCGCCGAGCTTGTGCGCCTGTACCGGGACGTGAAACAGGCCGGCGTGACGACCAGTCTGGACCTTGGCATGCCGGACCCCAGCGGCCCCGGGGGGCGGGCGGATTGGGGGGCGATCCTTGAGGCGGTCCTTCCCAGCGTCGATCTTTTCATGCCCAGCGCGGACGAGTTGCTCTACGCCCTGGACCGGGGGCGCTTCGGCGAGGGTGACAACCTGGGAGCGGCGGATCTGTCACGCTTGGGGGCCCGGTTGCTGGACCTGGGGGTGGCGGTGGCGGCAATCAAGCTTGGTGCCCGCGGCATGTACATCCGGACGGCCTCGGCGTCTCGCCTGCGGGCCATGGGACCCGCCGCCCCCCGTGATCCTGGCGCCTGGGCCGAGCGCGAGCTCTGGTTTCCGATTTTCCGGCCGGCGCGTTTCATGGGCGCCACGGGGGCAGGGGACACGACGATTGCCGGCTTCCTGGCCGCGTTACTGAGGGGACTTGGGCTGCTGGAAGCAGGGCGGTTCGCCACCGCGGTTGGCGCCTGCAATGTCGAGGCTCCGGATGCGTTGGGCGGCATCCGTTCCTGGGACGAGACCACGCGGCGCCTTGGGGCGGGTTGGGAGACGGTCCCCTTCGCCCTGACGGCGGCGGGCTGGCGCGAGGGGGCGCACGGCGTCTGGCAGGGTCCGGCCGAGCGCTAGCGGGCGCAAGCCCCAGGTCGAGTGAGGAGCAGGCCCAACCACGAGCCAGGCCCACGGGTCTACCGGGCTCTGCCGCGGGTTCATTCCGCTGGGGGCGGATTGAGGACGTAGCGGCAGAGGCGGATCAGGCTGAGGATCGGTCGCTCGGGGTCGAACTGCGAGCGCAGTTCCGCGGCCAGTCCGACACTTTCCTCATGCAGGGTCGCATAGCGCAGCACGGCCATTGCGATGAGGGCACTGTAGGCGAGGCACAGGCCCCAGTAGGCATGAGGGCCCGCGTGCTGGACGACGAGGCCGACCAGGACGCTGGACGAGCCCATCGCGACCGAGGTAATGCTGAGCCACATGGCGCTGTAGCCGGCCCGTAGGGCGGGTCGCATGCGTTGCAGCATGCCGCGGTTGGCGGCCACGAAGAAGCCGGAGTAGGCCACTACGCAGGCGGCCGACACGGGGATGACGATTCCCAGCGGCGTGCGTTCTCGCAGCAGGGCGAAGCTGGCCAGAGCGATGGCCATCAGGATGCCGGAGAGCACTTGGACGGGGCCGGTGCCGTGACGGTCAGCCAAACGTCCCCACCAGGGGCCGGCGACCATGGCGGCGGCGCTGCCCATGGCGGTGGTAAACATGATCATGGCCGGGGCGATATGCAGGTAGTCACGCATGCTGAGGACGGTCAGCGTGTTCTGGCCGACGGTGACAAACAGCCCCAGGCTGGTCCAACGGGCATAGCTCATGAAACTGCGGTCACGCAGCACGAGGCGCAGGTCCACCAGGGCGTGGCGGCGGCGGGTGGAGAGGCTGGGACCGCCGCCCGGGATGCGGCGCATGAGGCTGATGCTAGCCAAGCCGGCGGCGATGCCCACCGCCGACAGCGCGCCGAACTTCCACAGTGCCGGATGGTGACCGAGGAAGAGGAACGTCCCCAGGCCGATGCCGACGTTGACCACCTGCACCAGGATGATCTCCATGCTGAAGTAGCGCCCGCGCTCGTTCCCGGGCACAATCTCATGCAGCCAGGGGAACCAGCCGGCACAGGTCAAAGAGCGCATGGTGCAGAAGCAGAGCACGCCGGTGAAGAGAGCGACGCCGGCCGCATGGCTACCCCATACCGCGTAGATCCACGGGGTGAGCACGAGGGGAAAAGCCATGAGGTTGCGCGCGGTCCAGCCGGCGGTCATCATGCGGCGCGGTCCGATGCGGTCGACCCAGTGACTGACCACCAGGGACAGCACCAGGGTGAAGGGCATGATGGAGACCACCACGCCGACGACGCCGGAGGGAATCGCCAGGGCCCGGGCGTGCAGGACCAGCACGGAGCCGACCAGCAGTTGCCAGGATACCGTGTTGAGAAAGGAGAAGAGCAGGAAACGCCGCGCCGCATTTCCCAGTAATCGGAGTGAATCAAGTCTTGTAGCGAAGGGGTTCAAGGGCCACATTTCCTGTCGGGGCCTGTGGCCCTGTGGAGTGGTTAGCCTAGTCCGCTTCAGGCCGAATGCAATGCTGGGTCGAGGAAGGAGTCATGGCGGATGTTGCCATTCTTTGCGTCGTACCTAACCAAGACCTGGGGGCCGTTTCGTCTGTTCGAGTCGTACCTGGTGCTGATTGGGTTGGGGATGCTGAGCGCCGCGGCGCTCACCTGGTGGCTGTTACCGCGGCTGTTCCAGAAGCTGCCGCGAGACCAGGGCAAGCCCTTTGTGCAGGAGGGAGAGGAGGCTAAGGGCAAGCCGACCGGGGCGGGGGTGGTGTTCACCGCCGTCTGCCTGGGCGTGCTGGCCTTGGTGTTGCCGCCGTCCTTCCAGATGTGGGAACTGGCGACGTGTCTGTTCCTGTGCATGCTCACCGGGTTTGGGGACGACTGCGCCTACCCGCACTGGAGCGAACTGCGTAAGGGCACGCTGGACTTAGTGGTGGCCTTCATGGCCAGCTTGGCGCTCTGCCAGTGCCGGGGGGTCACGGTGTGGTGGCCGCTCTTCAAAGGCGCCGCGCCGGACGGCAGTTTCCTGATCCCGGTATGGGTCTATGTGCCCTTGGCGACGGTGCTGTTGTGGTGGAGCATCAACGCCACGAACTGCACCGATGGAGTGGACGGGTTAGCGGGCTCGTTGACCTTGTTGTCGCTGTTCTATCTGGGCGGCTTTCTGTACGGCATCGTGGGGCACATCGAGGTATCGCGTTACCTGTTACTGCCGCACCGGCCGGACGGGGCCCGCTGGGGTATTTTGGTGCTGGTTGCGGCGGGTGGTCTAGCCGGCTACGTTTGGCACAACGCCAAGCCCAGTGCCGTGCTGATGGGCGATGCCGGGTCACGCTTCCTGGGACTGCTGGTCGGGATGGCCGTGTTGGCCGCGGGTAACCCGTTCCTCATCCTGGTGGTGGCGCCGGTGGTGCTGGTGAATGGCGGTACGGGCTTGGTGAAGCTGCTGCTGCTGCGTTTCTTCGGTAAGCTCGGGCTCGATGTGCGCCCCCCGGCGCGGAACATCGTGAATGCGGCGGCTCACCGTACGGCCACGGAAGCGGAGGAGGCGCGGCAGTCGCGTTTCGTGCGTTTCCTGCACTGTTACCGCTTCCCTCTGCACGACCACTGCCGCAAGCGGCTGGACTGGTCGGACCCACAGGTGCTGGTGCGCTTTGTCCTCTTGCAGGCGCTGCTGACGCCGATCCTTTTTGGCCTGTTGGTAAAGCTGCGCTGAAGGCGGGCCGCTGGCCCAGGCGGTGACTGTCCACGCGGCGGTGGGCGGTTCTAGACAGTGGAACGGCCGCCGCAACAAGGAGTGCCACCCATGTCTGCTGCCGAGAAGAACCCGAAGTGCAGCTGCGGCCAGGATCACCAAGGGCACCTGTGCGTGCTGCACAGCAAGGGCCTGCACGCCGCGATCTCGCACATCACCGACAAACCGACGGTGGTCTGCTTCAACTGCGGGCGGAAAGCGAATCGGGAGACGAACGTCTGCAATCCGATGCCGCTCGCGGAGAAGTGAGCCACGGCGGCACTCCCGCGAGCTCGCGTCGACTCAGCGCAGGTCAAAGGCGAAGAGGCGGGACTGCGGCGCCCCCCAGGTGGTGACCGGCACCAGTCGGACGCCGCGCGTGACGACGTTCAGCGGGACGCGGACCAGGCGCTGGCAGTTGTCGGCGATGGCAACTCCGCACTGCCACTGTCCCTGGCTGTCCAGGACGTCGAGACGGAAGGCCCGGGTCATGGTTTCGGGTACGGTGCGCGGCGGCTGCTCCAGCGGGTAGTTTGACAGGCAGTTCTTTTCCCCGTATGCGGCACAGGCGCCCTTGCCTTTGCGGTTCAGATCGCTGTCGAAGACCAGGCGTACCTGGCTGACGCGGGTGGCCTGAGCGAAGCGGTACTGGACCCAGGACGAGCCCGGCGTCCCCGCCCAGGCGTTGGCGTTGCCGCCGACCGGGCGGTCCACTCCATTGCGCAGCGGCTCGGGGTCGCCGACGCTGGCCGTGAGTTCGGCGTCGCGCGTCAGCGTCGGAATCTCGCGCGTCCGCCAGGGCAGATAGCAGTCGTCGTCGAGGAGCGCCTGCTGCAGTTCGCGGAGGTGATCTTGACCGACGCCACGGGGGCTGGTCTGGTGGCTGACGGCGAGGCTGGCGGCCGTACCCACGGCCTGCCCGCAGAGGGCGCAGGTAGCCATGACCCGGGTCGAACTCATGGCGGCATGGGTGCAACTGATATTGCGTCCGGCGCAGAGCAGGTTCTCGATGTTCTTCGAGTACAGGCAGCGGTACGGGATGCCGTAGGGCGAGGGGGCGGGGTGGAAGACCGTCGGGCTGCCCGGCCAGCGGATGCCGCCGGGGTGGTGATCGTCCATACTCCAGCCACCGTAAGCCACCAGGTCCTCGAAACGCCCCTCGGCGCGCACGTCGTTCTGGGTCAGGATGTGATCGCCCTCATAGCGCCGACTCTCGCGCTTGCCGGGGACGAAACTGACCCAGTCCAGCTCCCAGTTGGCGGCGCCGTGCTCGCCGCGGTTCTTGATGTGGTCCCAGACGCCGAAGGCCACCTGCAACAGCTCGTCGCGCAGCGCCTCGGTATCGTGGATGGAGTCGGCCTCACCACCCAATTCCATCCACCAGAAGTTGCTCAGCCCGGTGAAGCCATGGCCGCGGTTGGGCAGGTCGGCATCGCTGGCGTAGACGCGCGCCCCGCGCGGCGGAATGAAGGGCTTGGGCGAAGGGGTCTCGCGCACCTGGAACAGGCAGCTCATACCCATGGTCCGGGCGTCGGCCTGTTCGGGTTCGATGTCCTCGTTGAACTCACTGCGAGCTTCGCGCCCGCGGCGGAATTCAGCGCCGGTGAGAGGGGCGAGGATGCTGTCGCCCGAGCAGTCGGCAAAGACGTGGGCTCGGACGGTATGCCAGGTTTCCGCGCTGCCCTGCCAGCCCTTGATCCAGGCGATGCGCTTGCCTTCCATGCCGGCCGCGGTGCAGGAACAGTTCAGCAACAGCGTGAGATTGGGCTCCAGACGGGCGGCTTCGTACAGCACGCTGTCCCAGATCGAGAAGTTACTGGTGGGGTTGCGGCGGTTGTTCTCCAGGAGGATTTCTTCGAGGATGCCGGTTTCGCGGGTGTTATCCCCGTGGGCGCCGCAGATCCACATGCGGATTTCGCTGGAGGCATTTCCCCCGAGGACGGGCCGATCCTGCACCAGGACGACCTTGCTGCCGCGGCGGGCTGCCGCCACCGCGGCACACAGTCCCGCCATGCCGCCGCCGACCACGCAGAAATCCGCCGGGTGAATCCGCTCGCGCATCGTGACGTCTCCTGATTGGCAACGGCTCGCTTCGGCCTTCGCTACAAGACGCTACCGTAAGCACGCCGACGCCGCCGGTCAACCCCGAGCCGCCGGTCGGGGGCGCATGTCAGCTCCGTAGGTGGTGACACCTCAGGTCCTGGGGTTCAGGGATCAGGGATCAGCCCAGCCCCCGGCTGCGGCCGGACCTACCGGAATGAGACGTGCCGCCGCGGTTCCCCTTCCGATCCGGCCGGGACGCGCCGGATCGCCTGGAGGGCGGCCCTGCGTGGCCGCCGCGGCGCCGACGCAGCGGCGCCCTCCAACGCCCTTCGTCCGCCGCGGCGGACGAGGGGCGGAATGGGAAGCGC
>CAIZKT010000147.1:0-10104 GCA_903933565.1 uncultured Victivallales bacterium
GAACCGGGCCGCCCCCGCCAGCGGCCATCCAAGGCACGCCTGCCGATCTCGAAACCGCCCTGCGGTCGGGGCGCGATCGCTTTGAATTTCACCCGGAACCGCGTATTTTACCATGGCAACAGGAACGTGGCAAGCGCGCGCACCCGATCATGCCGGTCGGGTGCGGTTGTTTTCGCTGAGCCTGATTGCCGGCATCACCAAGCAGGAGCTTGACCCATGGCGAGCACGGTTCTTGTCGGTCTCCAGTGGGGAGACGAAGGCAAAGGCAAGATCATCGACTACATGACTGAGCGCTCCGACGTGGTAGTGCGCTTTCAGGGGGGGAACAACGCCGGTCATACGGTCGAGATAGGGGCCGAGAAGTTCGTCCTGCACCTGGTTCCCTCGGGGATCTTGCGCGAGGGCACCCTGAACATCATTGGCAACGGCGTGGTGGTGAATCCGGTGGCGCTGTGGGAGGAGATTGAGGCCTTGCAGCGCCGGGGCGTGGCGGCCTTGTCACGGCTGCGGCTGAGCGGTCGCAGCCAACTGATTTTCGCCTACCACTGCATGATGGATGGATTTCGGGAAGGTCGCCTGGGGGAGCACAAGCTCGGCACGACGCGGCGCGGCATTGGTCCGGCCTATGCGGACAAGGTGAGTCGCACGGGGATTCGGGCCTCGATGATGGCCGAACCGGTGCGCATGGAGGCGCTGTTTCGGGTGCAGGCGGCGGAGTACAACGCCATCTTTCGGCAAGCGGGCAGCGAGGTGCTGGACGTGGACGCCGAGTGGGCCAAGGTCAAGGCGGTTCTGCCGCACCTGGCGCCACTGCTGGAAGACACCGTGCTGCTGATCAACCGTGCCGCCGATGCCGGCAAGGAGATTCTCTTCGAGGGGGCGCAGGGGACCTGGCTGGACATCGACTATGGGACGTATCCCTACGTCACCAGCAGCAACACGACCTCCGGGGCGGCCTGCACCGGCGGCGGCCTGGCGCCCTGCCGGATCGATCGGGTCGTCGGGGTGCTGAAGGCCTACTCGACCCGGGTGGGCAGCGGGCCGTTCCCCACCGAGTTGAAGGACGCCACCGGCGACCTCTTGCGCACGGTGGGCGGTGAGTACGGGGCGACCACCGGGCGGCCGCGCCGCTGTGGCTGGTTCGATGCCGTGGCGACGCGTTACGCCGTGATGCTGAATGGGGCCAGTCGGGTAGCCCTGACGAAGTTGGACGTGCTCGACAGTCTGGAAGTGCTCCGCATCTGCACGGCTTACCAGTTGGATGGCCGGACGGTGACGGACATGCCCGTGGATAGCGCTGCGGTCGAGCGGGCCGTCCCGGTCTACGAGGAGATGCCGGGCTGGCAGCGGGACCTCACCGGAGCACGCTCGCAGCGCCAGTTGCCGAAGGCTGCCAAGAACTACATCGCGCGGTTGATGCAACTCACGGGCACGAAGCTGCTGATCGTTTCCGTTGGCCCGAAGCGCGACCAGACGTTTGTGGTCGGCCGCTGAGTCGAAGCGTGGCCGTGGGAAACCGGCTCGCAGGTGCGTGTGAGCGCGACCAGGAAACGGCGCGCCGGGTTCAGGCAGAGTGGTGCCCATGGGGATGGCGAATCTCAACATACCCCGCCATGTAGCCATCATCATGGATGGCAACGGCCGCTGGGCCGGCGAGCGTGGCCTGTCGCGTTCCGAGGGGCACCGGGCGGGGGCGGAGAGCGTCCGCCGAGTGGTGGAAGCCTGCAACGAGTTCGGGGTGCAGTACCTGACGCTCTATGCGTTCAGCACCGAGAACTGGCGGCGGCCGGTGGGCGAAATCCGCACTCTGATGTCCCTCTTGGGTAAATTTCTGAAAGAGCGCACGGCGGACTTGCAGCGTTATGGCATTCGCCTGCAGACCATCGGCGAGGTGGAACGCCTGCCGGCATTACTGCGGCGGAAGCTGGCCCAGACCATCGCCGCGACGGCGACCAATACGCGGGGGGTTCTGACCCTGGCGCTGAGCTATGGCAGCCGGGCCGAACTGGTGCGGGCGGCGCAACGCCTGGCCGAACGCGTGCAGCGGGGCGAATTGGCGCCTGAAGAGATCAGCGAGGCGTCCTTCAGCCGGGAGTTGTACACGGCGGACATGCCGGATCCGGACCTGATCATCCGGACGGCCAACGAGCGGCGGCTGAGTAACTTCCTGCTCTGGCAAGGCTCGTACGCCGAGTTGTGGGTGACCCCGGTGTGTTGGCCCGACTTCGGCCGCGAGCAGTTCCTCGAGGCCTTGACCGATTACACGCGCAGAATCCGGCGTTACGGGGGGTTGGCGGATGCTGCTCCATAGGTGTGCGGTCGCGGTTCCTTTGCTCGGCTTGGTGCTGGCGGTGTTTTTGTTGCCGGCGCCGAGCGCTGCGGTGCTGTTCTGCCTGTGGATGCTGGTGCTGGCGGGGGTCGCCGGGCGGGAGCTTCTCTCTCTCTTTCAGCGTCTGGGAGTCGTCGGCTACGGCCGCTTGACCCTCAGCCTTGGCTGCCTGTATCTGCTGCTGTGGGCGGCGGGGTTGCCCGCGGGGGTGGAGGCGGGGGTGGAGGTGTTACTGGTGGGGGGCTTGGTCTTCAGCTGTTTTGCCCTGTCGCTGCGGGCGGGACGTCCAAGCGCCGCGACCCTGGCGCCGGTGTGGGCGTCGCTGGCGGTGTTCATCTACCTTTTCTGGAGTCTGTCCTTTCTGGTCCGGCTGTTCTTTCTGCCCGAGGCGCAAGGGCCCTGGCTGGCGTTGTACGTCGTGGTCATCACCAAACTGGCTGACACGGGCGCCTACATCGCCGGGTCGTTGACGGCGCGGCGCGCGCGCGGCAACCACAAGCTCATTCCGGCGATCAGCCCGAAGAAGAGCTGGGAAGGGCTGCTGGGCGGGACGCTGGCCAGCGTGGTCGGAGCGGTGTGGCTGCTGGCGGTAGCGGGCGACCGTCTGACGGTGGGCGGGGTGGCCATCCTGGGCTGGCCCAGTGCGGTGTTGCTAGGGATTCTGGGGTCGCTGGTGGGCTTGCTGGGTGACCTGGCTGAATCGGCGTTGAAGCGTGCCGCGGAGGTGAAGGACTCCGGGCACCTTCCTGGGTTGGGAGGGGCCTTGGACCTGCTGGACAGCCTCATTCCCATGGCGCCACTCTTCTATGCCTACGTGCGAATCGCCTCCGGGTCATGATTCCCATCGGCAAGGACAGAACGACGACGTCGTTTCCGCTGGTGATGTGGCTGCTGGTGGTGGGCAACCTCGGGGTTTTCCTGTATTCGCTCTATCTGGGCGAGGCGGGGCTCGAGCTGGTGCGCCGCTGGGGTCTGGTCCCGGCCCGGCTGTGGGAGGTCGGTGGCGGGGGCGGGGTGCGCGGCTACCTGGAGCGCGCCTGGCTGCCGTTGCTGACCTGCATGTTCCTGCACGGGGGCTGGTTGCATGTTCTGGGCAACCTTGTGAGCCTACGGGTGTTCGGGGACCAGATCGAGGAGCGGCTAGGCCATCTGCGGTTTCTCCTCTTCTACCTGCTGTGCGGCTTGCTGGCGTCGGCTCTGCACGTGGCGGTCAACCCCCGCAGCGGCGTTCCCACCATCGGCGCCAGCGGGGCCATCGCCGGGGTTATGGGGGCCTACCTGCTGCTGTTTCCCTTCGAGTGGGTGCGGTTTCTGATCCCCGTTTTCTTCCTGCCCGTCGTGATCAAGATGCCGGCGCTGGTGTACCTGCTGCTGTGGATCGCCTCGCAGGTTTTTGGCGGCTACCGGACCCTGGCGGACGGCGCCCCGGCCGCGGGGGGCATCGCGTTCTGGGCGCACGTCGGTGGTTTTGTCAGTGGCATGTACTGGATTCGGGGTTGGCGTGGCGGGCGGCCGAAGCGCTCGCGTCGACGGTGAGAGAGCGGCGCCGCCACGGGCGTGAGGTAAGACGGCTATGAACAAGCAGACAGAATACCGGCTCCTGGACGCCGGCAACGGCCGCAAGCTGGAGCAGTTCGGCCAGGTGGTCCTGGATCGGCCCTGCGCCCAGGCGGTGTGGCGGCCCTGCCTCACGCCTGAGGCCTGGGCCCAGGCCGATGCTAGCTTCACCCGCGATGAAGGCAAGCGCTGGCAGTTCCACCGGCCGCTCCCGGAGAGCTGGCAGGTGAGCATTGACGGCCTCCTCTTCGAGGTGCAGCCGACCGATTTTGGCCACGTGGGCGTTTTTCCGGAGCATGTCCGGGCCTGGCGTTGGCTGGCCGATCTGCAGCGTCGGCTGGCGCCGGGCCGGGAGCCCTTGTCGGTGCTCAACCTTTTCGCCTACTCGGGCGGGGCGACCGTCGCCGCGGCCCGGCTGGGCTTCCGCGTCTGTCATCTGGATGCATCGCACAAGATGGTGACCTGGGCGCGGCGCAATGCCGGGCTGAATGACCTGAGTGCGGCGCCGGTGCGCTGGATCGTCGATGACGTGCAGAAGTTCCTCAAGCGCGAGCCCCGCCGTGGCGCGGCCTATGACGGTATTATCCTCGATCCGCCCAGCTTCGGGCGTGGCAGTCGGCAGGAGCTGTTCAAGATCGATACGCACCTGCTCGACCTGATGGGGCAGTGCCGGGAGGTGCTGAGCCGGGAGCCGACGTTCGTCTTCCTGTCCTGTCACACCCCCGGCTACACCCCGCTGGTCTTGCAGCATCTGCTGAATCAGGGGCTGTCTGGCCTGAACGGCTCCATTGAGGCTGGGGAGATGGTGCTGGAGGGCGGCCCTGGGGTGTTGCCGGTTCCGAGTGGCACCTATGCGGTCTGGTCGCGAGCGTAGGCCGTCGAGAGTTCGGGGCGTCGCCGCGCACTGAAGGTTGTCACCCATGAACCGAGACGACGGGGCGGCGCCTGGCCCGGCGATCCACATCGGGCGTACCGCCCTGACGCAGCGGCTGGGGCTGACGCCGGAGTTACTGCCAGCGGACACCTGGGTTGTCTGGCGGGTCGGTCAGGCACTCATCCTGGCCGGCGGCGACAACGCGCACAACCTCTCTCCCGTCGGCAAGGACCTCGCGCCTTTCGGTACGCTGTATGCCACCTACGAGCTGCTCGAGCGCGCTCTGGGCGTGCGCTGGTACTGGCCGGGCGATCTTGGACGCGTGACCCCCAAAGCCGCCACGGTCAGCCTGGGGCAGGTCCACTGGCAGGGCGCCCCGAGCTACGAGACGCGCTTCGCGTGGTACTCCAACATCAAGGACCCGGCAATCTCAACGGCAGAAGCCCAGGCCTGGTGGCGCCGCTTGCGCTGGGGTGGACTCGGGGGAAGCCCCATCGGCATGCACTCGTTTAACGACTGGAACAAGCGCTTTGGGAACGACCACCCGGAGTGGTTCGCCCTGCAGCGCAACGGCCAGCGCCTGAACAGTCCCGAGGCTACGGGCAACGAGCGCGGCCATCTGTGCTGGACCAACCCGGAGGTCCTGGCCGCGACCGTTGCCGAGAAACGCAGCCAGCTTGATGCGTCCCCGCACACCCTGGCGCAATCGGTGATGCCCGGCGACAGCGACGGCCTGTATCAGTGCCAGTGCGACGGCTGCCGGGCCCGGTTCGACCCCGATGCGGGGCCGAGCGGTCGCCACAGCCGCGTCGTCTGGTCCTTCGTCAACCAGGTCGCGGCCCAGGTGCGGCAGAGCCATCCCGATCGATTCATCACCTGTGGCGCCTATGCCTCGTACCGGGCCGTGCCCGAGGACGTGCCCTTCGAACCCAATGTGGCCGTCAGCATCTGCGACGGCAGCTTCCCGGGAAGGTTGTGGCGCCCGGAGCTGAAAACGGCCTACGTGCGGCAGATCGAAGCCTGGTCGCGGAAATCAGCGCGGCTGTACGTCTGGGACTACTGGAACAACCCGCGCTACTCAAAGGGGCTGCATGGCGCGCCGAGCATCATGCCACATGCCATTCAGGAGTGGCTGCTGCTGGAGCGCGGCCGCGTCCGGGGCCACAGCATCGAACTGTGCGACATCGATCACGAGGGCGTGTCGGTTGGCGGCTGGGCCGACTGGACCTACGACGCGCTCAACGTCTACGTCGGCATGCGCCTGCTCTGGAACCTGGACCAGGATGTGGAGGCGCTGGTCGAGGAGTTCTATTCCGTCTTCTATGGCCCCGTCGCCGGACCGCATCTGCGCCGCTTCTACAGCGAGATGGAGGCGGCCTATGCGGACCCCGCCACCAAGGGGTCTCCCGAGGTACGCTGGGACTTCGAGACGTGCTGGACGCAGACGTACCCTCCAGAGTTCGTCGAGCGCGTCATGGGCTATCTGCAGGCGGCAGAGCAGGAATCTCGCGGGGTCGAGCCCTACCACGGTCGCGCGGCACGGACGCTGGCAGGCTTCCTGCCCTTCGCGCAGGCCAGCCAACGCTGGGGCGCGGCGCGAACCGCTTCGCCCCCAGACTGAACGCGACATTCAGGGCCGGAGATTCGCGCCGTGGGTATCGATCCGTCGGCTACCGCCTGCCCGCCGCGTCGGCAGAGGCCCCGGGCTTTCCGTCGCGCGCGCCGGGCCTGGACCTCTGGCCGGTTTCCGCCGCCTGGCGCCTGTCTGGCGCGAGGCGGACTCGAGATGCGGTCTCTGAGCGTCTCTTCCGCCCGCAGGGCGTGGAGGTCGGCGGTCCGTCATGCCTGAGGGCAGGACTTCCGCCGTCTCTGGATGGGGATACGGCGGGGACCGCCGGCTCCAGGGCTGGGGATACGGCGGGGACCGCCGGCTCCAGGGCTGGGGGACGGTCGGTCCGAGCGCTGCTCCACGCCTGGCGCCTTCCCGCCACTCCGTCGCGTTGCCGTAGCCGGGCGTGGCGGTACATTGTGCCTCCCGGTCCACTCAGACGCTGGAGGTGTAGCATGGTCCACCCCATCAGGTCGGCACAGCCTTTCAACCCGAGTCTGCCGGCTTCCCCCCGGCGCGGCGCCACGGTCTTCGTCTGGCTTGGCCTCGCGGCGCTGTTCAGCCTCGCACTGTACGGAGAAGAGCCCATGGGAACGCCCCGCCTTGACGCCATCAACCCCAACGCTCAGATGGGCAGTCTGTATCCCTTCGTGCGGAGCATTGCCGACCGCTCGACGTTCGAGCTGTCGTTCCTCAACGACCGCTTCACGGACATCGAGGCCTGGAAACCGGAGGGGCGGGCCAAGGTGCTGAGTTTGCTGCAGTACGCCCCGCCGCGGTGTGAACCCAAGGTGGAGGTTGTCGAGCGCGTGGACTGCGGCGAGTATGTCCGTGAGAAGCTTTACTTCAACACCACGCCGGAGGTGCGCGTGCCCGCCTACCTGTTGCTGCCGAAGGGCGAGGTGAAGCGTCGGCCGGCGATCGTTGCCCTGCACGACCACGGCGCTTTCTTTGTCTGGGGCAAGGAGAAGATTATCGCCACCGAGAATGAGCACCCGGCCCTGACCGAGTTCAAGCGCACGGCGTACTCGGGGCGCAGCTACGGCACTGAGCTCGCGAAGCGTGGCTACGTCGTCATTGCCATCGACATGTTCTACTGGGGCGAGCGCCGCATGCAGTTGGCGGGCGACGCGCCGGCCTGGCGTAACCGCGACACCATGAGCGTGCAGGACGTCGCTGACTTCAACCGCCGTTCTGGGGCCAGCGCCCCCCTGGCCGCCACCGGACTGTTCGAAGCGGGCGTGACCTGGTCGGGGGTGATGTTCATGGACGATATCCGCACGGTGGACTACCTGGCGACCCGCCCCGAGGTCGACCCTGACCGCATCGGCTGTTGCGGCCTCTCGGTGGGCGGCTTCCGTTCGGCCCATCTCGCGGGGCTGGACCCGCGCATCAAGGCGGCGGTGGTGGTGGGCTGGATGTGCTCCTATGACGCCATGCTCGAAGGCAAGCTCACCAGCATCGGCTTCATGAAGGTGATTCCCGGCCTGTATCGTTACATGGATCTGCCGGACGTGGTCTCGATGAATGTGCCCGGCGGCCTCATGGCGATCCAAGGCACCAAGGATGGGCTGTTCACCAACGCGGGTGTCGCCGCGGCCTATGAGAAGATCGCCGCGGTCTACCGCAAGGCCGGCGTGCCGGAGCGCTTCCAAGGCGTTACCTACGACGGCCCGCATGAATTCAACGCCGAGATGCAGGATAAGGCCTTCGCCTGGCTGGACCGCTGGCTGAAGCCCTAGGGCCTGCGCCCGGCGGGTCTTGCGCCCGGCGGGGTGCTGCGCCCGGCGAGTACCTGCGGCACCAGGAAATGGCCCGGGAATAGGGCCATGGAGAACGCATGAACAACGCACCGCGCCTGCTGCTTCTAGCGGGCCTGATGACCGCCACCCAGGCTGCCGAGGTCGCTATGCCACACCTGACGTTGCGCCACGACCGTTCCGGCCCGCTGCACGAGGTGGCCCGCCTCGCCGTGCCGTTTGCGGCGGGGCAGGTGAGGGACCTGCCGCTACAGGCCGTCACCGCGGCCGGCGCCGTCCTGCCGACCCAAACCCGCGTCATCACCCGCCATCCCGACGGCTCGGCGCGCCGGGTCATGCTGAGCTTTCCGGTGGAGCTGGCCCCGGGGCAGACTCTCGAGCTCCAGTGCGCGCTTGCCGCTGCCCCTGCGACTCCGGCCCCGCTGGCCCAGGTGCAAGGCCGCCAGGCGACCCTCGTGACCGCCGCCTTCCGCCTGCGGCTGGACGACGACAGCGTGCGGATACAGTCCGCCGCGGACGGTACGGACCAGGCTGTCCTGCGTGCCTTCGGACCCGCCCTGACGGCATCGCAAGCTCCTACCCTTGAGGTTATTGAGAATGGCCCTCTGGTCGCCTGGCTGCGCTGGCGGCAGGACGGTGCCGACTTCAGCCGCGAAGTGGATGTCCAGGTGGACAGCCTGGGCCGCATCAGGCTGGTGCAGCGCCTTCTGCGCCACCTCAAGGGTAACGCTGTGGCCCCCGACTTCGGCTTCGAACTGACGGCTCCCGGCGCGACCCCGGAGCGCCTGCCTGCGGCGCCGGTGCGCTTCCTGGCTTTGCCCCTGGCAGAGCCCTTGGTCCGCCATCCCGAACTGCTCGTGGCGCTGAGGCTGGCCAACGGCGCCCGGGTCGCGCTCACCAACCCGCTGGCTCTGCTGCAACACCGCGGCAGCATCGCGGCGCAGTCCACGGCAACCGCGCTGGGCGTCCGCTTCAGCCGCCTGGAGCCAGTGGCCAAAGAGAGCGATGACCTGCTGCTTCAGGAGGGCGCCTGGCAGACGCTGGATCTGATCCTCCAACCCGGCTCGCCGGACGAGCTGGCCAGCGCGGTGGACTGCCCGCTGGTCGCCACGGCCGACTGGCAGGCCTTTGACGCGGTCTACCGCAGCGGCCCGCCGCTCAAGGTCACCCATCCCATCCTGCAACGCCTGACCGAGCGCTACGTCACCGCGCTGCAAGGCGTGGCGCTGAAGGGCGACGACCTGGGCAGCTTCGGCGGCCTGGAGCGCTACAATCACACCGCCTACCTCTGGGACGACTGGTTCCGCACCGGCGACGCGCGCCTGCGGCGGCTGGCGCTGGACTACTCGGAGAACTACCACGACTTCTCGGTCAACTGGGGCCCGGACCTGGCCTGCTACGGCGGCGGTCGCTACCCGCCCAACGGCAGGACGCAGCCCTGGTCGGGCAGCTACCGCACCCGGCAGAACGATGCGGTCACCTTTTGCACCAAGGGCTTCCATGGCTTCTGGCTGGCCTACGAGGAGACCGGCGACCCACGCTTCCGTTATGCTGCCGAACAGCAGGCCAAGTGGGCCGCCGAGCATGTGCATGCCACCGTCAGCTACATGCGCTGCATTGGCGTGGTCACTGACTTTGTGAGGCTCTTCGAGTACACCGGCGAGCGCGGTTACCTCGATCAGGCCGTCCGCCTCTGGACCGAGTTCCAGGCCTGCCAGAACCCCGACCTGCTGTTCAACGAGGGTGGCGTGCCCTCGACCGGCAACGACCTCTACGTCCCGGATGACCGCTTTGGCGCTGCGCATCCCTACGTGAAGTCCTACATTGTGCAGTATGCCACCAACGCTCTGCCCGATCTGCTCCGGCATCGTCCCGAAGACAAGCGCCTGCGCGACACCATCCTGGCCTGCAACGACTGGATGGCGCGCGTCCAGACCGCGGGCGGCGGCTGGTCCTATCCCGGCCCAACCACGGC
>CAIZKT010000148.1:0-1747 GCA_903933565.1 uncultured Victivallales bacterium
TCGCAGCGGCGCCCTCCAACGCCCCTCGTCCGCCGCGGCGGACGAAGGGCGGAATGGGAAGCCCTGGAGCCCGCGATGCCAGGCCCGTTCCGGGCGGGTTCGCGGTATCCGCCGTCTGCAAGACCCGCTTGCCGCCCGGCAAGGTCACACCCGCTTGACGATCAGGCAGACGTTGCCACCGCCGAAGCCGAAGGAGTTGCTGGCCGCATACGCCACCTTCGCTGCTTCAGGGCCGTGGGTCACGTAATCCAGCGGGCAGTCGGGATCAGGGGTCTCGTAGTGTATGGTCGGCGGCAGGATGCCGGTGTGGACCGTCATGACCGTAGCCACGAATTCCACCGCCCCCGCCGCCGCCAGGAGATGGCCGATCATGGACTTGATCGAGCTGACTTTCAGGGCGCTCGCCTGGTCGCCGAAGACCTTGACAATGGCCGCGCTCTCGGCTTTGTCATTCAACGGCGTCGAGGTGCCGTGGGCGTTGATGTACCCCACCGCGCCGGGCTCGAGAGCGGCGTCCCGCAGGGCTGCCGCCATGACCCGTACCATCCCCTCGCCCTGCGGATCCGGCGCGGTGATATGAAAGGCGTCCGCCGCGTTGCCATAGCCCACCAGCTCAGCGTAGATCCGCGCCTTCCTGGCGACGGCGTGCTCATAGGCCTCGAGCACCGCGAGCCCGGCCCCCTCGCCCATGACGAAGCCGTCACGGTTCTTGTCAAAAGGCCTGGAGGCCGTCTCGGGATCCGTGTTGGTCGTCATCGAGCGAGTGGAGCAGAAGCCGGCAAATGGCAGAGGGGTAACGGCGGCCTCGGAACTCCCTGCCAGCATGACGTCGGCGTCCCCGCGCTGGATGATGCGGAACGCATCCCCAATCGCGTTCGCGCCGGTGGAACAGGCTACCGATGGCGCCGAGATGGGCCCCTTCAAACCGTGCCGGATGGAGACGTTACAGGCCGCCATGTTGATCAGCAGCTTCGACACGAAGAATGGGCTCAGGGCCCGGGGGCCCTTGCCGCGCAGTCGGTCATACCCCTCTTCAATCGTCGATGACCCGCCGATACCGGAACCGATGATGACGCCAGCCCGGCAGGGGTCGAAAGCGCCGACCGCCAGTCCCGCGTCTTGCAGCGCCATGGCGGCGCAGGCCACCGCGAAGCAGGTGAAGCGGTCCGTGTGCTCGACCGCCTTGCCATCGAGCCACGCTTCGGGGTTGAAATCCTTGACTTCCGCCGCCAACTGGGAGCGGAAGCCGGTCGGGTCGAAATGGCTGATCCGAGCGACCCCGTTACGGCCGGAGGTGAGCCCGTCCCAGAAGGCCTGCACTCCGCTGCCCACGGGGGTCACCGCCCCCAGCCCCGTCACTGCAACCCGGCGTTCCTGCATGGCTGAACCCTGTCCTCCAGAAGATGACGCACGAAATGGACGGCGTCACGGTCCTGCCGTCAGCCGCAGTGAGGTCTACTTGGAATAGTCGTACCAGAGGTTGGTGGCGAGACCACCGTTCCACAACTCGACCGGCATCATGTTGCTGACATGACCATCACAGAAGGAGACATTCACCTGATTGTTGTGGCGGCCGTAGGGGCAGTTGACGCCCCATACGGGGGCCGTTGCCGGCGTGCTCGTGAAGTTCTGGCCCCAGCCGGCGACCCCCTGGCTCGGCTGGTAGGCGGTCCCGCCGCCCCAGGTATCGTCGACAAACAGCAGAATGGCCGACGGCCGTTTGACTTGCCCCGTGGCGACAGTGCCA
>CAIZKT010000149.1:0-3419 GCA_903933565.1 uncultured Victivallales bacterium
ATGCGCTGGAGATGCGGTGGGCTCCACCGCCCGCCTGAGGCCAGGCGTCTCTCCAGGGGAATGTGGTGGAGATGCGGTGGGCTCCACCGCCCGCCTGAGGCCAGGCGCCTCTCCAGGGGAATGTGGTGGAGATGCGGTGGGCTCCACCGCCGCGCCTGAGGCCAGGCGCCTCTCCAGCGGAACGGAGTGGCCACAGCTCGCGGGCCGGGCTTGAGCTCACTCGGACTTGGAGCGCGGCTGCTGGAGGGCGGCGGAGTTATCCGGAGGCCGGCCCAGAGTGAGCCGCAGTACCAGCGGGAGCCAGACGGCACTCGCCACCAATGCCAGTGCCGGGTAGAGTGCCCCAGGCAGCTTGTCGAAGAACTTGCCGGCCACCCCCAGCAGCATCGAGGCGCCGCCCTTGGCGAAGCGGTAACCGAAGGCATCGATGACCGACTTGGCGCGGTAGCGTGCGTCGAAGGAGAGCGGAATGTAGAACATCTCCTTGGCGGCCCGGAAGACGGAGTAGTCCAGGACCTTAAATACACTATAGGCGAGTGCTCCGCTGGTGAGCGACGGCCGGAAGAGCAGGAACAGACAGGCGACCATATGCACCAGGGGGATGGCGCCATGAAGCACCGGCAGAGCCACCGCCCTCAGCAGCAGCGGCGTGGCCATAAACTGCATCAGGAACGAGGCCACGTTGAGCTTGGCGTAGAACCCGCCCAGGTAGGCCGTGCGGGCGTCCTTCAGCGGCATCGCCGCCTCGACCAGGCCGGAGAAGCGTAGGTCCAGCACCGTGGACACCACCTGGGTCGTCGCGATCAGGCAGGCCAGGTAGATCAGGTACGGCGAGCGGGCGAACAGCCCAAGCGCCAGATGGCCTTGACGACCGCCAGCTTCCTCCGGGGTCGGCTTCGGCTCGCCTGCCGAGGTATAGGCCAGCCAGGAGAGGATACCGGCCGGAATCAGCGAACCCGCCGCGAACAGCAACAGCGTCTCCGACCCCAGTTGCTTCGCATAGAGACTGACCGTCAGACCGCCCAGCACCGCGCCGGCAGACCCCAGACCCGTGATCGGACCGTTCACCTTGCGGGCCTCGGTCGTCTGAAAGGTGCTGTTGATGAAGGACCAGTACTGCTCCACCAACACGACGATGTAGGCCTCGCGGAAGACGTACAGCACCCCCGCAGCCAAGGCAAAGCCTTGCCTCAGGGCCACGTAGCACAGCACAATCACCACCGCCGAGATCGCCGACGTCGCCAACAGGGCGCGCTCGGGACCAAGCCGCGAGAGCAGAAAGCCATACATGTACACGATCAGGATCGTGCCAACCGGCCCCAACGCCATCACGACCGGCAGATGCTTCGCGCCGTAGGCGCCGATAAACAAGGAGGTCGAGACGCTCCTGACAAACTCGTAACCGAACAGAAGGAAGGCGGCCGCGCCGCCAATCGCCAAGACGGTCCTCCACGGATGCGCCGTGGGAAGAGTCGCGACGCTGCCTGCCGAGTCAGCTTGCATGGGTCTTACTCTCTTCTGGACAGAGGATTCCGGCGTTCACCTTTGCCGACGGCCACGCCGATGGCTGGAAAGCCGCTACACCGAACCGAACCGGCCCCGCCGCAGAGCGCATCGGGGCACGGTCGCCAATCCTGAAGCCTAGCGCCCAGGCGCCTCATGGCACCAGCCGGGTCACGAACAACCGCCCGGCCCCGGCCGGGCCGGTGAAGTCGATCTCGGCCACCCAGTACTGCGGTCCCTCTGCCCAGAACGCCTCGGCCTTGGGCGTGGGCAAGGCGATCTCCACCGTTTGCGGCGCGCCCGCCTTGACGTCGTCGAGGGTCCTGGTGATGATCCCTGACTCGTACCGCAGCGGCAGCCGAAAACGGATATGCAGGTTGCGCAGTTCTGCCGCGGCGGGCGCCTCCAGGGTCAGGCTCACCTTCTGCCGGGTCAGATCGGTGACCAGTAGACCTTTCAGCCCCGGGAAGTCCTCGCACTGCAGGCTGTCCGTCAGCGCCTGAGCGTCGCTCGGCATCTCGAGGTGACCGATACGTTGAGGCAGTGCCTGTGCCTGCCCGTGCGGCAGGTTGACGACGGTCTTGTCGCCGCGCCGCTCAAACGCTACCGGTTGGCCATCCAGCTTGATGCCCCGCACGCTAACCTGGTCAATCACGCAGGTCAGCGGCACCATGGCGCCGAGGTCGCCTGGCGCCGGTCGGGTCAGCGTGTAGCGCCGTGCGCTGGCCGCGGCAGCGACCGCCTCTCCGGTCAGTTCCGAGCCCGACACCTGCCGCGCATATGCCGCCCACTCCGTCTGGTTGCAGTACCACCACTCAGACTTGCCCGCGATCGTCTGGAAGACGGCCTCCAGTTTGTTCCACTCCTCGCCCGCCTGCCAGGCATGCACGCCCAGAAAAATGCAGTGCGACCACGCTCGGTAGGCCTGAGACTGCTTGGAAACCGGCTTATCGAGTTGCTCCTGAAACGCCTTCGCGTCGACCACCCGGTCGCCCGGCACAACCTGGCAGCCGGTAGAAAACTCCCCCGCCGCCAAATTCGGATTGCCGCGGACGAAATCGGCGTACACACAGTGGTGATACCCCGTGCGGCGCACCGCCTCGGAGATCGCCAGAAATGCCTCCGGCTTGCCGCCGCGGAATTGCCCGTACGAGAAAGCCAGCGAGTTCAACGGCGTTTCCGTGTCGTCCTCGCGAGCCACGCGGTTGGCGCACAGTTCCCACCAGATCGCGCCGGCATTCAGCTCCGGCAGCTTCGGGTGCGTCATGGTGTGGCCACCAATGGAGAACCCGCCCTCCATGAGCTGCTTGCAGTACTCTGGGCCAAAGCTCTTCTTGCCATCGTTCTGCGTCAGGTAGAACGTGCCTTTCAGCCCAAACTTGGCCATGTGCTGCCGCATCTGCAGGCTGTTTTGGCTGCAATCGTCCCAGCGCGCCGAGAAGGCCCACTCGCGTCCATCATAGACCGGCGCAAACTCCACCCTCGCTCGCCCGGCCTCGTCGGCCGTCGCGTACTCCACTTCAAGAGACTGCGAATACAGGCGCAACGACGGCGCGGCTGGAGCCGCCGCTACCGCACACACCAAGAGTGGCACTCCACCGCCCGCCAGCAGCATTCCGCGCAACATTTGCCGACTCCTTTTAACGGCGTCCCGCAGGACGCTAAGGCTGTCCGGTTACTGCTTCAGGGCCGCCTGCGCTTCCGGATTCGCCTCTCAGGGTTGTAGCCCTATAGCCTGCGCCTACCATATAATCGCACCACCCTATAGTCGCCCCAGCGGGTCAACTCTCGAGGTTCAACCCTCAAGGCAGCCAGAATCCTGAGGTCAGGCAGGGCTGTTTCTTTTTCCGGGTGGTAGGCACGCTGGAGCCGGCGGTCCGCACCGGCCCTGCCGGGGCTTCCGCCGTACATGGGGG
>CAIZKT010000150.1:0-2087 GCA_903933565.1 uncultured Victivallales bacterium
ACCTTCGGCCAGCGGAAAGAGAATGCCGATGCGGCCAAGCGTGGGAATCGACGGAGGAACGATAACGCTTTGCTCCAATGCCAAGGTGCCGTCCGGACGGATCGTCCAGCGGATCGTGCAGGAGATCGCGTGGGTGTCATTTCCCAAAACGCTTCCGACAGTGACGACCGCCGAGCCATCGTCGCAGAGGGCCGTGGAAATGCCGGTGAGACGGCGTTGTTGCGGGATAAGCCCGGCGACTTCCCAGTCCTTCAAATAGCTCTCCTTCTTCGAGAGCAAGAAATCGTTGTCCGTCGGAGCGCGGTGCAGCATTTCCACGACCGGCTGCGCGAGCAGTTCGCGCGAACCCGCCGACCAGGATCGGAGCAGGCCGGTGGATTCCTCCCATTCCCAGGAACCCGAGGATGCGGAAACGCGGATGCGGCCACCGGAGCGCTCCAGCGCGGCCGTGCCGGTTGGAGTCGGCAACGGCTTGATTCGGGCGGGAGCGCCGCACGGCAGGGGGAATTGATCCCACGCCACCAAATGCCCGGCCGGGGCCCACGGCAGGTCGCGATTGAGCACGCAACGCACATTGAGAAAGAACTCCCTGCCCGCCGGATCACCCGCCGGAGCCGTGGCATCGAGAGCAAAATCACCCGCAGCCCCGGATGCGACATGCGGCAACGTGGCCGTGCCGGATTGGATCCGCAGTCCTGAACGCATCAAGCCCGGCCCGAATCCGGCGGCGACATGTGGCAAATTGGCCGTGCCTGATTGGATGGATCGGCCATTTTCAATGATCTCCCATTCCAGCCGGAGATGGGAGAGGTCGGCGTCGTGATGCTTGTTGGCAATGGAGAGGCGCAGCGGCCAGCCCGGATGCAGGCGCAAGGCGACCGGGGCTTGGATTTTTTTCACCTCATAGGCCCCGGGGTGCGGATCGAGTTCTGCGCCAACGATGCCGTTGAAAACCTGGGTGGGATCCTCGCCCACCGCGGCGTAATCGTAATGCTCGCCGAGGTCGTTGCCGTAGCCGTGGACACGGCGTCCATCGGGAAGGGTGAACACGATCGACTTGTCGGCCCAGTCCCAGATGAAGCCTCCCTGGAAGGCAGGGTAGCGATCCACAAACTCCCAGAACTTGGAAAAGTTGCCGGTGGCGTTGCCCTTGGCGTAGGCATACTCGCACATGATCATTGGTCGCGTCTCGCGCGGGTCCGCCATCACCTCGCCCACCCACTCGAGCGACGGATACATCGGCACCATGATGTCCGTGACCAGCGCGCCCGGGCTGCCGCTTTCATACTGCACCGGGCGGGTGGGGTCGAAAAACCGGATCCAACCGGCCATGGCCGCGTGGTTCGCCCCGGCGAAGGACTCGTTGCCCAGCGACCAGAAACAGATGCTCGGGTGGTTGCGGTCGCGCAGTACCATGCGGGTGGCCCGTTCGAGATAGGCCGTCGCCCAGCCGGGATCGAGCGATAGCAGCCCGCCGACTCCGTGGGTTTCGAGGTTTGCCTCATCCACCACGCAGAGCCCGAGTTCGTCGCAAAGCTCATACCAGCGGGTGTCGTTGGGATAATGCGATGTGCGGACCGCATTGAAATTGAGTTGCTTCATCAGCACGATCTCGCGGCGCATATCCGCCCCGGTCACGGCGCGTCCGCGCTCGGGATGGAACTCGTGACGGTTGACTCCCCGCACGATGAGACGCCGCCCGTTGAGCAGCACCTGGCGATCCTTGATTTCCACCTGACGGAACCCGACCCGGCAGCTCTGCAAATCGACGGTGTTCCCCTCCCCGTCGGTCACAGTCATCAGCAGACGATAGAGATTGGGCTGGTCCGGCGACCATTTGAGCGGCGCGGATACGGGAAGCTGAAACTTCGCCGCCCCCCCTCTCGCATTCTTCGCCATACATGAGGGTCTGGCCGGGGAACGGCTGCGGCGCGGACTGCGCGACCAGCTCACCCGAGGCGTTAAGGAGCTTGAGCGAGGCATGGAGGCCTTCGTATTCGGTGACCCTGTGCATGCCGGCCGGTTGCGCCGGCAGCGCGCGCGTCTCCAGATAGACCATGGCATCGAGAACCGCGTCGTTGTAGGCG
>CAIZKT010000151.1:0-1644 GCA_903933565.1 uncultured Victivallales bacterium
CGCAGTGCTGTTTGGAGAGCAGGCAGAGCTTACTCTTCCAGGCCAGGTCGTCGGCCAGGGTCATGGGGTGAGCCGGGTCCTCGCAGGTCACCAGCGGCCAGGCGAAGACGGTATCGATGAAGTAGATGCTCGGGCTGAACCGCCGCGCGATCTCGGGCAGGTTCGTCGTCGGCCGGGCCGCCAGGGCGACCTGCTGGATGGCGCAGGCCTGCCAGGCCTGGCCGCCTGCCCAGTTGCCGCCCTTTTTCGGCTCGCCCTTGGCGTTCTTGGCGACCTGTGCAATAAGGATGGGCCGAGGTATTCAGCCCCAAAGTGGGCGTTTCGGGCGCCCAGGGCAACGCCCTGGGTACCCGTCCACGGCGCGGTCTGAGCCCTGAAGGGGCGTACCATACGACCTCGGCACGAACCTAGGACAGATGGATCTCCCCTACAGGGCTCAAACCCATAACTGTCCTATTCCCAGGGCGTTGCCCTGGGCTGGTATGGCAGCGCGCCTTCAGCGCTTCAGACGGACTCCCTTATTGCACAGGTCGGTAAATATGGTTGTATCGCTCGACATGAAGACCACCACCGACATTCCAGACGAGATCTACCGCCAGGTCAAGGCCAGGAGCGCCAGGGAAGGGCGATCCGTGCGCGACGTCACGCTGGGCCTCTTCCGCGGTTGGATCGGCGACGTGGGGCGTTGGACGTTCGATGTTCGGCCTTATTCGGCTCCCCGTGATCTGCATTCACGGATGGCGTTCAGGATATCCTGCGTTGTGGCATGCGTCCTGATGCCGGGGACATCGAAGGGGGAATTCGCGGTGGTCTTGTAGGTCAAGGCGAAGGTATCCCCACCCCGTCGGGTAATGAGAACCTCTTCTTTCCGAGCGGTATCCAGAACCGTCGCCAAGGCCTGCCGGGCTTGGGAGTAAGTGAACACCTTCATTGCCGTCACTCCAGAATGTCGATGCTCAGTTGACGCGCCACGTGCCTCAGTCCCCGATCGAGTGTCAGCAACGGAAGACGCAGGCTAAGCGCGCACTCAAGGAAATAGGCGTCGTAGGCGTAGATACCGAACCGAACCGCCAAGGCCAAGGCCCCGCGTACGTCGGCGCGACGCAGGTCCACGGGGATCGCCATCGCGGCATCCCAGGCAGCCGTGACTTCGGCGGGGAGAAGAACGCCCCTCTTGAGCATGGCGGTCAGCGCGTTACCCACCTCGAACGGCAGGACCTCTGGAGCAACCAGACGATGCCCCGTTGTCAGGCGTACAATCTGGGCCTTCTGTGGCTCCTCCAAGGCAACCGCAAGAAACGTGTTCGTGTCCGCAATGAGCTTCATACGTACAATTGTACTCTTCAACCAAACGGTTGTCAAGCCGACCGTGCAACCCTCAAGGGCGTGCTCCTGCGCATACGCCGGAGGGTTTGGGCAGGACGTGCGGCTCAGGTTCATCCCCGATTCCATTTCCAGGGCGCTGCTCTGGGCGCCCGAAACGCCGCCTTGGGGCTGGCGGTGGTCGCCGCCCGGCGGTCCGTCCGCCGGGTCCTGGGGAGGCGCCTGGCCTCAGGAGCGGCGGTGGAGCCCGCCGCATCTCCACGGTCTTCTGGAGAGGCGCCTGGCCTCAGGCGCGGCGGTGGAGCCCGCCGCATCTCCACG
>CAIZKT010000152.1:0-8637 GCA_903933565.1 uncultured Victivallales bacterium
CCCTCCAGGCGTCCGTCGTCCGCGGCCGCGGACGTGGACGGACTCAGAGCCGCGCGGCGGACCCGCCGACAGCGGCCTCGGTCCCGACACTGACAGCGCTTTCCTGAAACAGCCCTACGCGACGTTCGACTATCCGCGATACTGTGCGACAGTGAGGGTACAGAGGACCGCAGAAAGGACCGCAGAACCATGGCTAACGCTACCGTCTTATCTCTCTGTCTCGTTCTGGCGTCGGGCGCGGGTTGGGCTGCCGGGCTCGAGCTCCATGTGGCTCCCGACGGCAGTGATGCGGGACCGGGCACGCTCGCGCAGCCCTTCCAGAGCCTCGCCCGAGCCCGGGATGCCGTTCGGGTAGGGAAGCAGGACGGCGGGGCGACGGTCTGGCTCCACGGCGGAACCTACTACCTCCCCGAACCAGTGGTGTTTACGGCCGCGGACTCGGGGGCCGACGGAGCGCCGGTGGTCTACCGTGCGGTGGAGGGCGAGGCGGTCTGGCTGAATGGCGGCTTGCCCTTGCCTCTGGCTGCCTTCACGCCCGTGACCGACGCGGCCGTGCTGGCGCGCCTCGATCCCGCCGCCCGGCTGACCGTCCGACAGTTTACCCTCACCCAGGACCAGCGCGCCCGCCTCTCGCCTGGCTGGCCCGACAGCTGGTGGACCTACGACCGGCAGGTGACCGCACTGACCGAGTTGTTCGCTGCCGACCGGCGCCTGCCCATGGCGCGCTGGCCCAACGAGGGCTACAGCACCTTCGGCGACATCGTCGTGCCCGGCGGCGGCGAAGGCCAGACGTCGACTTTCAGGTACGAAGGCGAGCGTCCCGAACGCTGGCGAACGGCGCTGGATTCGGGCCTCTGGCTCTACGGCTACTGGCGGCGGGGCTACCGGGCTGAGTTCATCAAGGTCAAGGCCATCAACCCAGAGACAAAGACCCTCGAACTGGCTACCCGAAACAGCCTCGGCGGCCTGGAAACTGGGGGCGCCAACCGCTACGGCGCCATGCCCGTACTCGAGGAACTCGACCGGCCTGGTGAGTGGTATCTCGACCGGGCGCGAGGGCTGCTCTTCCTTTGGCCTCCCGAGTCTCCACGGACAGCGCACGTCGTCCTCTCGGTCAACCCCACGGCCCTGCTGCAGTGCGTAGACGCCTCGCACCTGGAATTTCGGGGGCTCGGCCTTGAGTGCTCCGCCGCCTGCGGGATTCGCCTCGACAAGGGCAGCAACTGCCGGGTGGTGGGCTGCGAAGTCCGCAACGTAGGCACGCAGGGCATCGTGGTCAGTGGCGCTCGGCACCAGGTCCTCGGTTGCGACATCCACCACACCGGCGACAAGGCCATCGCCCTGGATTCGGGCGACCGCTATACCCTGACCCGCGGCGAGTCGGTCATCGACAACTGCCACCTGCATCACACCAATCAGGTCGTCCGCGCCGGCTCCCAGGCGGTGAGCCTGAACGGGGTCGGCAACCGCCTGTCCCACAATCTTATCCATGATACCGGCTACATCGCCATCAGCTTCGCCGGGAACGACCACGTCATGGAGTACAACCGGCTGTTCCGCACCAATGTCGAAGCCACCGAGGGGGGCGTGTTCTACACCGGGCGCGACTGGACCAGCCGAGGCAGCGTCATTCGCTACAACTTCATCCACCAGGTCGAGGATAGCTTCGAGGGCTGCGGCAGTTCCACGCGCTTCGTGCATCTCGATGATTCCGCGCCGGAGATCGACATCTACGGCAATGTCTGCTACCGCATCGGGGGCGGGGTCTCGGTCTGCGGCGGCGCGGCCAATAGGGTCCACGACAATCTCTTCATCGAATGCAGTTGGGGTGTGGACATCGGCCCGCGCGGCAAGGACATGTTCCTCAGCGCTGACCAGGGCGGCTACAGGATCAACCCCGACGACCTGGCCAGCGGCGGCTGGAAAAGCCTGGCGACGTTGCTTGAGCGCTACCACTGGAACCAGCCACCCTACAGCACCGCCTACCCGAAACTGCTGGAGATCTTCCGCCAGGAACCCATCGCGGCGCCCTGGTTCAACCAGGTCCGTCACAACCTGGCGGTGGACTGCGGCAGGGCCGTGCGGGAGACCGGCATGGAGCCCGGCTGGTCGATCATTGAAGAGAACTGGGACCTGCCTGATCCGGGCTTTGTGCAGCCGGACCGGACCCGTCTGGACTTCCGTCTCACGCCTGACGGCCCGGCAGCCAAACAGGGCTTCGCGGCGATCCCATTCGCGCAGATCGGGCTGTACGAGTCCCCCGATCGGCGCAGCTGGCCCGTGCCGCTGGACCTCCCGCCCACGGACTGGAAGCCGCGCTGGATGCGGCTGCAGGACGCGGCGGCAGCCTCGGCGGACCGACTGCCGCTGTTCCGGGCCAATCACACCGACGCCGCGATCACGGTAGACGGCGCCATCAACCCGATGGAGTGGACCCCGGGTGACGCCACCGGGAGCGCCCCCGAGAGGCACGACACGGCTGTGCTCGAGCGCACCGTCAGCGGTGACGCGGCGGCTCACCCGAGCCGTTGTCTGCTGCAGGTCGACGAGGCCCATCTCTATCTCGCCTTCGAGAACGAGGTGGACCCCGCCGTCGGTCCCACGGGCGGGCATGCCTGGGGCAAGGACGACGCGGTCGAAGTCGCCATCGCCGAGAAGGCGGAGGCGGTCGGGCCCGTGCTGGTGTTTCGGGGCTTTGCGGACGGTACCTGGGTGGTCAGCGACGAGTCGGGGGCACCGGCGCTGGTGCTCGCCAGGATCCGCGCGGGCGGTGTCGCCTACGCTGCCAAGACCGTCAGTCAGGGCCTTTGGACGGCCGAGTGGCGCCTCCCCTTTGCGGCACTGGGCCTCGAACCAAAGGTACGCAACCCTCGCCTGCTCCTGAACTTGAGCACCCACAAAGCCGCGGACCGGCAGTGGGTTTGCTGGCAGCCCACCAAGGCCCACACCTTCGCTGTCGCGAGCGCCGGGCGGCTTTGGCTGGCGCCGTTTGGGAACGTCGCCTGGGGCGACAGCGAACCGCCATCGGGCCGCATCGACATCGACGCCCGCAGCACGGGCGTGACCATGAAGGCCAGCCGCGACTGCGAGGTGGGCACCTGGGCCAAACCCCTGGGCACCTACCTCACGGCCTCGACTGGTCTGCTCAAGAGCACCGCCTGGCAGGAGATGAGCTTCACCTTCGTGCCGGAACAGGATGGCAGCGTGGACCTGCGCCTGATGGGGCGCGGCGTCAACCATCCCGGCACGGGCGCGTTCATCCCCGTCTGGGTGTACGTCGACGATGTCCGCGTCGAAGGCGCCACCCTGACCAACGGCGGCTTCGAGGCCGCGGGCGAGAAAGACCTCCCCGCCGCCTGGCGCCGCGAGCTGGACCCCGCCTGGCTCCACGATGCGAAGATAGCCGCGGAGGGGGAGGGGTTCGTGAAGACCTGGCACAACGGCCGTTTCACCCAGACCCTCACCGTGACCAAAGGCCGGCCGGTCACCGTGCGCGCCAAGGTCCGCGCCCCGTAGTTGTAGATGGAGGCGAGTTAGCCGGGATTGTTCACGAGTGCAGGGGGTAGGGTTTGTAGTCCCGCGTTCACGCGGTCCTGAGGTCGCTCCGCAACTCTTTCCGCCTGAAGGCGGTACTACGAACGCCTGGGCACCCGTGCGGGCGTTCATGAATAACCCAGGTTAGCGGAGTGCGCGAAACCGGCTGAAGCCTCTACTACCGACCCGGGCCTGGGGTCATGCGGGCAACGGCAGGCCGGACACTCGCCTCACCAGGTCAGCACATAGCGCCCCGCGCCAGGCCTGCCGACGGAGAACTTCACCCGCCCGTCCACCATCTCGACGGGTACGGCGCCCATGGGTGCGGCGGTGCCGGCAGCGCCAGCCTCAACCCGGACCTTGGCCGGATCGATCGTCACCCCCAGCAGCAGGCGGCGGAGGTCCAAGGCGACCCCAAAAGCGCGGTCACGCGGATAGGGGAAGAGCGTGAGTCGATCCGCCTCCCGGTTCACTTTGACGGCGCCGTCGGTGGCGATGCTGCCAAAGTCCACCCAGGTTCCCGGCGGATTGAGCCGCACGGTGAAGTCGGCCTGGCCGGCGTTCAGCCGCGCGGCGACCTCGTCCAGGCTGCCCAGCCGCACCCCGGTAATGCGCCCGTCAGCCCGCTCGAGCCGCAGCCGGGCGAGGTAGATGCAGCCGTCTCGCTCCAGGCCTTTCAAGGACAGTCGTCCCCCCTTGTGGAGACCGATGACCAGGTCGTATTCGTCGTGCGGTGAAGCCTCGGGAATCTCAACCTCGTAGGGGCCGTCGATGATCACCTCACCCGGGCGCCAGGTTGTGGTTGGCCGGGGAAGTTCGTGATCCTGCTGGAAGACGATGCCACGGTTGCGCGTGTCTGCCTCGTTACGGAAATGCACGAAGCAGCGGTAATCCGTCCCGACCTCCTGGTTGACCCGCCATTCGTAGGTCACCCGGATACGCCGGTCACCAAGATAGGTAAGCTCACGCAGGCGGGGCTCGATGTCCACCGCGGCCTTGAGGTACGGCATCTCGACGTGAGTGCGGGCATCCGCAAAGACAAACTCCGGGCATTCGGCGAAGTCCGCAATCCGTCCCTCGCGCAGGCTGGTATGGACCTCGGTGCCGGGGCCCAGCGCCAGGAATCCCCAGGTCGGCAGCAGGCGCCCCTCCACGGTCCACGGCGTCGGCCCCCAGTTCACCCACAGCCGCAGTCCCGAATCGTAGATGAGGCGCTGCCTGAGCGTATCGCCCAGCACCAGGGCGAGGCTACCGGGTACCAGCCGACCCCCGACCTCGTAGCGAATGTCGGTCACGCGGGCATTGCCATAGAGACGCTGGACCGGATGCACCAGGTGATGCTCGCGCGCCACCCATTGCACGTTATCCACCTGGGCGGCGCCGACGAAGCCGGCGTGACCGTAGGCCAGCTCCTGGGCACGGTACTTGTCGATCTGTTCCATAGTCCCGACATCGTGGCCGAAACGATGCTTGTAGCCACCTCGGAACCAGCGCTCGTAGTACCCCATCCCGTGATTGACCATCTGCGGGTGGAGCCGCAGCAGGTCGAAATCGAGAAACGGCGCGTGATCTTCGCCACCGCCGACCTGGGCCTCGACACCATCACACAACCCGGCCCAGTAGAAGTGGTTGTGACCTTCGCCGAAGAGCGGTCCGCCATGTGTGTCCCGCATGAACTGGAACAACTCACGGTCGGCGCGCACCTTCGCCAGCAGCATGGCCGCCAGAGGTTGCCCGGCTTCATGGTCAAGCTGGTGCCAGGGCGGCACGCAGGTATGCACGTCGAGGTAGGCGGCCGTGGTGCCGTAGCGCCGATGGATCTCGGGGGCATTCTGCCGCGCATAGTCGAGGGCGCGGGTACACTTCAAGCCGAAACTCTGGACCTTGGTGCCGGTATTGAACCAGGCCAGCGACGGCGTCCCGTCGGCGCGCAACACCCGCGCCGTAGCGTCGTAGGAGGGCGCATCGGGGTAGAGGTCGATGTAGTTCTCGTGCACCGACCAGACATAGCCACACTCGTTGGCGGCGAGGCCAAACAGCCGCATGCCCTCGTCGCCCCCCAGGCCGGGGTTGGCCGGGATATGGTCGGGAAGCTTGACGTCGTAGCCGAAACGCTGCCAGGCATGGTTGATGATGGCCAGGTGGTCAATCCCGTGGTCCTTCAGATTGCGCAGGTTCGCCGCACTGCCCTGAAAGCTGCCCTCATGTTGGCCCCAGATGTCAAGCATGATGCGTGGGCCCAGGAGCTCCTTGTACGGCGACGCCGGGAAAGGGACCCCGGGCAACACCTCGCACACCTGTGGCGAGACCGCGATGTAGCCGAACTCGCGCAAGGGGTTGCGGACGCCATCGGTACGCGCTTCGTAGTACGAGTCGCCCTGCGGACAGCGCGAGGCATTCGACTGTGTCCAGTCGAGGTAGCGGCAGACGAACAGGTTCTCCGAGGGCAGATACTGGATCGTGCCGGGGGCCCAGTCGGCCGGCAGATACGGCACCGAGAGCACTCGCCGCAGTGGCACCGGCCCGAGACCCCCAAGGGAGAAGCGCCCGATCACCGTCGCTTCACTCGCGACCGACACCGTCAGCGCTTTGCCGACGAGGCCAAAGACCCAGCGGACGCGGCACGCAGTGCCCTGCACCTCGTACTGCCACTCCGCTGCCACCGCCGACTCCCCCTCACGAGCCACCGAGACCAGCGTGCCACCCCGCGCCGCCACCGAGACGTCTTTGTCCCCATCTTTGACCACCAGCCACAGCCCGCCACCAAGAGCCGCCTGGAACGGCCGCCCGCTGTCGACGCACACCGTCAGGTCGTCAAGCGTCCCGCTCGCGGGTCGATAGGCATACTCGACGCTGGCATCCGCCGCGGTAGCGTTCAGGAACCAGGCGCCATCGGCCTCACGGACGCGCCCTACGGTCGGCAGCAGACTGGGCGGCACAATGCCGAGGGCGGGATCGTTGGCCACGGCCGTCAGCGCCACCCCGTCCGCCGCCCGGTAAGCCTTCAGGGCCAGCAGTTGATCGACCTGCGCGCCGCGGTCAGCCCCGACCGCGCCCACCTGCAACACGGCATCGCCGAAGTACGAGAAGTCGAAGGAGGGGTTCTGAGCCGGCCCGGGCTCGGCCTGCAAGCGCAACCCGATGGTCTGGCCGGCAAAGCGAGATAGATCAAAGGAGAACGGCTTCCACTCGCCCTTGGCGTAGTGCTCGGCTAGAAGCACCTCTTCCTTGCCGCCGATGAGCAGCGAACAGCCGAAGGTGACCCCATCGCTCTTGCCCGGCGCCGCGACATCGGGGCGCAGGGCAATGCGGAAGGCAAGCTGGATGGGCGTAGCCTGGGGGAAGCGCAGCCAGTAATCCACCCAGACCTTGCCCGCGGGCACGCGCCAGGGAGTGTGCAGCAGGATCGCCGAGGTCCCCAGCACCCGTTCGCCAGGCTGATAGGAAACCCCGCTGACCGCCTCAAAATGCCCGATCCAGGCCGGCGGCATATCGACCGTCGCCCCGCCGTAGGAGGCGTAGGACACCCGCTGCAGCCCCATGTCCTCCAGCCGAGTCGTCCCCAGCGGCAACGTGACCGCGGGGTCCTGGGCCAGCAGTGCCACCGCCCAAACCAGGCTGGGAACAACCAAGAGACTAGGCCGTGCATGCATTATCATGGTATGGGGTTCCCCCTCAACGGATTGCCTTGGATTGACCAGGATGTGCATACGCCAGGCGTGCAACCCTTGCGCCGCCATTCCTGGCGGAACCAAAGCACAGGTCGATTTCTAGTAGTTCTGTTGAATGGCTTCGAGCACGATGGCAATGACCATGCACAGCGGGTTGTCTCCGACTCCCACTTTCCTCAACTCGCGGCCTTTGAGGGCCTCGGCCGCGCCGTCAAGCGCTTCCTCGACTGCCCGGCTGTCTTCGGTGCGCTTCGCCCATGCCTCGATGACGCCAATGGTGTCTATCGTCCGCCGAAATAGATCGACGAGTCGCGCCTCTTCAGCGGCCGCGTACAGGTCATCGAAACTGAAGGGCGCCGTTTTCTTCTGGTCGAGCGCGGTGTTTGCGCAGAAGCCGATGGACGTCAGCATGAATAGTCGCATGTGTCTTACCTTTTTGGTGCCGACGTTACATGGACCGCCAATCGCGATCGCTATGGGCGACCAGTGCATAGGCGCCAACGCCCACCTTGACCGGCAGTGGACCGCGCAGCAGGACACCGTACGGTCCGAGGTGTGGTTGGCGGTCCTATCGGGTTCTGTTGCGCTCCTCGATCAGCCATTTCCTGAGCAGACGCTCTACGCGCATGACGTACAGCAGGAACACGGTGTCCCCCTCACACCTGTAGAACACGCGGCAAGGTGTGACGACGATCTCCCGATAGGTCGAACGCGGCATCTCAGGGGGACGCTTGCCGGAAGATGGAAAACGTTGCAGCCGCCCCACGCTCTCATACACCCTCTGTACAAGTCGGCACGCCGCTCCCGGGTTGTCCAGCGCGATGTAGTCGGCAATCGCTTCGAGATCGGCGAGAGCAGGCTCCGTCCAGATCAGGCGAGCCACTTCTTCATTCTCCCACTGGCTTCCGCATGGGTCAGCGTCCGGCCCTCCAGAATTGCCCGTTCTCCGCGGGCAATCCCCTCGAGGATCGTCATCCGCTCCTGCATCATCTCAAACGCCGCCACATCCACAAGATAGGCTGACGGGACGCCGTGTTCGGTGATCAAGACGGGGTCCTTGGACTCGTGGAGGTCGGCCAGTATCCGCGTCGCCTGCCGCTTCAACGTCGTAACAAGTTCAGTTCTCATGATGTGATACTATAGTGATACTCGCCGCCGAAGCAAGCCTTCCGGATTCTCTGGTCTCGTCTCTGCCAACGCCATAGTGTCCGCATCGAAGCGGACCATCCTGGCCAACGCATCAGCAACCCAAGGGCTCATTCCAGTACCTCGCGATTCGTCGACCTGTGCAATAAGGATGGGCCGTGGTATTCAGCCCCAAGGGGGCGTTTCGGGCGCCCAGGGCAACGCCCTGGGTACCCGTCCACAGCGAAGATTAAGCCCTGAAGGGGCGGACCATGCGACCTCGGTGCGAAGGTAGGGTAGATGGCTC
>CAIZKT010000153.1:0-12009 GCA_903933565.1 uncultured Victivallales bacterium
CACAGCGCTGGATTTAGCCCAGAAGGGGCGTTCCATACGACCTCGGCGCAAACCTGGGGCAGATAGCTCGCCCCTACAGGGCTCAATCCCATAACTATCCTATTCCCAGGGCGTTGCCCTGGGCTGGTATGGCCGCGCGCCTTCAGCGCTCCAGGCGGATTCCCTTATTGCACAGGTCGACATTTTTGACCACCCAGCGGTTCAGAAAGCCTGAGGAGAGCGGCCGCTGTCTGGGGCTAGCCGAGAGGCGAGCGGGATGCAGGCCTGTTGCTACTCCTTGGCCGGAGCCGGGGCCGCGACGGGCGCGCCCAAGGCGGCGAGAACCCGCTCAATGGCGGCCATGCCGGCGGCGTATTCGGCGCGGGCTTTGCCGAGGGCTTGCACGACGCGCTGATTGCGCTCGGCATCCGGTCCCTCGGCCGACTTCCACCCGAGCAGGCCTTCGGCCTCTTTGAGGGTATCGGCCTCGGCCTCGAAATGGCTGGCTGCCTCGGCGAGCTGCGCCGGCGCTGACGGATGCCGCGGCGCGATCTCCCGTAAGAACCCCGCCGCCGCCCGGTGGGTACTGCGGTAGACGCCGTAGCAGTAGGCATCGCCGAGCCCGCGCTTGGCCGTGGGGTCGCGGAAGTGCCGAATCCACTGGTCGTAGGCCGCCAGGCCTTCGAGAAAGACCCACGGCTCCTTCCCGATCTTGTCCTGGTTCTTACTGGAATGAGCATGCCGAATGGCTTCCTGCAACGCCGCCATCTCCGCCTGACGCGCGTCGAAAGCGCCCTGTTTCTCGCCGATGAGGATGGCCCCCGGCGGACCGCCGATATAGGCCGCCGTGAGCGTGCGCGTCTGCGGGGCCGTCGCCAACTCGGCGCCGCCCCCGGCACTCGAGCCCCGCCCGAGGAAGAGGCCCAGGGCGTCATCAAAGCCCGCGACGACGTCGTATTCGGCATTCGTGAAGGCATGCCAGACGATCGCCGACCGGCCGGCGCGAATCTCGCCCTTGACCGCCGCGATGATCCCGAGAAGCTCGGTGCGGAGTTCGCGCAGTGCAGGCGTCGCCAGCTCGGCCTCCTCCGGCAGCACTACCGTTCGCCTGCATCGCGTCCGCGAGGTCCTGGACCTTGACGGCGCCCTTGTCGTGCAGATTCAGGCGCCTGGCTTTGTAGCCCAGCAATTCGACCAGCGCCTCGGTCTGCATGGCCGCGCTGCAGGTTGGAGCGCAGGGGCAGATGCCGGCGATGCGGAAAGCAGCGCCAGAGATGCCTTGCAGGTAGGCGGTGGAGTAGCTTTCGCCGTGCTGGGCCAGCACCACCCGCACACACTCGAACAGGGGTTCACAGACGCGATAGCGGTCCACTCCCTCGATGCAGACACTCTCCGCGACCTTCGCGGGTTCAGTCTTCATCTCGCCTCCTTCCTGGCCGCGCCCGGCCAGTGCTCCTGCGGTCAGCAGCACGCCCACCCCTCGCGCCGAGATTCGTGAGATGCGATCCATGACGATCCTCCTCGCCGAAGCCGCAGTCCGTTGCGGCACAGCGACTCCGGCATGGCTCCGGTAGTCTGGCCCTGCGGCCCGAGAATGCAAGCCGCTCCGGCCGACCTCGCGGGATCCCCATGTACGGCGGAAGCCCCGGCAGGGCCGGTGCGGACCGCCGGCTCCAATACGCCTAGTGCAACGTCCGCGTGCAACGTCCGCAATATCCGTTGTGTTATGCCTGAACATCGAACGTCCAACGTCCAACACTGAAGGACAGGCACTCACCCCGTGCGCGCAGTGATTCGACGTTCGATGTTCAGCGTTCGATGTTGGACGTTCAGAGATGCTCTTCATAGGCCAATGGAATAACCGGACGACACACTAGCGCCCGAAACCTGGAAGCCCTGCGTCGGTCGCCCCTGGGCTTGCCTCTGCCTGCTGCGGGGCTATCTTTCCGCGCCGGGCGGCGGGGGTAGGTTCCGCTGCGTGGAAGAGGCTTCGGCGCTGCCGCTGTACTCGCACAAGTCAGGCTGACGGCGTAGGGTTACGATGCAGGAAAAGAATTCTCTGGACGGCAGCTTCGGCAAGCAGTCGGTGACAGCCGCCGAGCGGCGTCGGCGCATCCGGGCGGTGTTCGGCGCCGTGGCGCCCCGCTACGATCTGATGAATGACGTGATGAGTTTCGGGATTCACCGTTTGTGGAAGCGCCGTTTGGCCAGGCGCGTGGCTGCCGTGACCGGGGTGGCGGTTGATCTTGCTGGCGGCACCGGCGACGTGGCGCGGTTGCTGGTTGATGGACGGCGGCGGGTGGTGGTCTGCGACCCGAGTCTGCCGATGATGCTAGCGGGACGGCGGCGCGGGGAGACGGGCTTGACCTGGCTGGCGGGGGAAGCCGAACGACTGCCGCTGGCCGATGCCAGTGTGGATCTGCTGACGGTCGCCTTCGGCTTGCGCAATGCAACCTGCCTGGAACAGGCTCTCGCCGAAATCCGCCGCGTGCTGAAGCCGGGCGGTTGCTTTGTCTGCCTGGAGTTCTCCCGGCCCGTCGCCTGGTTGGCGCCGCTCTACGATCTCTACTCGTTTCTGGTCATTCCCTGCCTGGGGGCGCTGGTGGCGCGAGAGCCGCGGGCCTACCGTTACCTGGTCGAGTCGATACGGCGCTTTCCGGATCAACGCGGGTTTGCCGCCCTGATGGAGCAGGCGGACTTCAGCGCCGTGCATTGGGAAAATGTGTCCTTTGGCATCGCCTGCCTTCATTTTGGAACCTGTCCCCATGCCGCGTGAACCTTCCCCCAGCGTTGCTCCTGCGCCCCCACCGGGCTGGCGAGTCTGGTGGACGGCGATGCGTCCGCGCACCCTGACGATTGCGGTCAGCCCGGTCTTTGTGGGCAGCGCTCTGGCCTGGGGCGAGGGGGCCTCGCCGGTCTGGCTGCCGCTGCTGGCGGCTCTTGGTTGTGCGGTCCTGATTCAGGTGGGCAGCAATCTGCACAACGATGCCGCGGATTTTGTACGTGGGGCTGACCAGCCGGGTCGGGTCGGTCCGTTGCGCGTCACGGCGGCGGGGTGGGCGAGTCCGGCGGCGGTGCGTTACGCGGCGGGGAGCTGTCTTGCCGGCGCCCTGCTTCTGGGGCTGTATCTGGTCGCGGTGGGTGGCTGGCCGATCCTGCTGGCGGGCGTGGCGTCGTTGCTGGCGGGCTGGTCTTACTCGGGAGGCCGGTATCCGATTTCCCATACGCCGTTGGGCGAGTTGTTTGTGCTGGTATTCTACGGGCTGGTCGCGGTCGCTGGCAGTCACTGGTTGCAGATGGGCGCCCCGTCGCCCGCCGCCTGGCTGGCGGGGATGGCGGTCGGCCTGCCGGCAGCGGCGGTGTTGCTGGTCAACAACTACCGTGACCTGGAGGACGATGTGCGCAACGGTCGCCGCACTCTCGCGGCGCGGCTGGGACGCAGGCGCTCACGTCTGGCCTATGCCGCCTTGATGTTAGCGCCGTATGCTGTCCTGCCGCTGCTGGCCTGGTCCGGTCGGCAAGGCGCCGTGCTGGGATTCCTGGCCTTGCCGCTCAGCGTGTCCCTCATCCGTCGGCTCTATCGGAGTCCGCTTGGGCCACCGCTGAATCCGCTGCTGGCGGGAACGGCCCAGGCGGGTTTCATCCTCGGGGTGCTGTTAGCGCTGGGGTTGCTGCTATGAATCTGGTGGTCGACCTGCTGTTGCCGCTGGCTCTGGCCTTCATCATGTTCGCGCTGGGTCTGACCTTAGTCGTCGACGATTTCCGGCGTGTGCTGGCCCGGCCGAAGGCGGTGCTGGTGGGTCTGCTGGGCCAGATGCTGCTGGTGCCGGCGGTGGCCTTGGCGCTGGCTCTGACCCTGAGATTGGCGCCCGAGATGGCGGTCGGGCTGATGATCCTCGCTGCCTGTCCGGGGGGGGTTAGTTCGGGGCTGCTGACCCATCTCGCCCGGGGCGATACGGCTCTGTCGATCTCCCTGACCGCGGTGACCAGCGTTGCCGCGGTCATCACGGTGCCGTTCGTCGTCGATCTGTCCATGCGACACTTCATGCAGACGGCGGTGAGCGTCGACTTCCCTCTGCTCAAGATGGTCCGCGGGGTGTTTCTGCTGACGACGGTTCCGGTGGTTCTTGGCATGAGTCTCAAAGCCTGGCGTCCGCGTCTGGCGGCAGGTCTTGAGCGTCCGGCCGGGCGTCTGGCGACCGTCCTGTTTGTGCTCATCGTGGTGGCCACCTTTGTCAGCCAGCGTCAGGTTCTGACGGCTCATCTTGGCAGCATCGGCCCGGCGGCGATGCTGCTCAATGTGCTGGTGATGGGGGGGGGCTTTGCCATGGCTGTAGCCGGCGGTTTGCGGCGGCGGGACCGGATCGCCATCGCCACCGAGTGCGGCCTGCAGAATGCGGGGCTCGGCATTTTCATCGCCGCCAGTGTCATGCATTCGCCGACCATGACCATCCCCAGCGTGGTCTATGCCTTGCTGATGAACGTCGGCGCCATCGGCTTCGTGATCCTGATGCGCGGTACCGAGCGGAACGCCGCCCGTGAGCCTGCGGTGGCCGCCGAATAGCCGCCCACCCCAGCGGCCTGAAGCTAGGCTACCCGGCCAGCGCTCAGCCGGGCCTGTGTCCGGCGCCGCTGCCGCAGCAACGTGCGTCCCCGCCAGGCAAAGCCGAGACGGTCCAGGGTGGGGCTGAGCAGATTCACCGTCAGAAACGCGAACACGATGCCTTCCGGGTAGACCGTGTAGGCACGAACCAGCGCGTTGACCACCCCCGCGATGAGGCCGGCCAGCCAACGCCCGCTCTTGCTGACCGGAGTGCTGGCTGGGTCTCCGGCAATGAACACGGCCGAAAACAGCAGGGCGCCGCCAAACAGGTTCAGCAGGAGGATGCGGCCGAGCGCGCTCAGCTCCGAGCCACTTTGGCCAGCCGCCGCAAGCTCCCGGGCCACTGGCAGATTGACCGCGCCGCAGACCACCAGAAAACTGAGCACGAACGCCGTGCCGCAGCGCCAGTCGAGCACGCCTTTCCAGACCAACAACGCCCCGAGCAACAGAATCAGCGGCGCGCACACTTCGCCGGGACTGCCCGGCACCAACTGGTACAGGTCGCCCCAGCTGCCGCCGATCGAGCCGAGAGCCAAGGCCCCGATGGCGTGGAACCCTTTCTCCGTGTGGAACAGGTCCAACGGCGTGGCGGTGCTCAACCCGTCCAAGGCCGGACCGCAGGCCGGCCAGTTGACGATCTCGGCATTGAAGGCGAGCATCAGGAACAGCCGTCCGACCAGCACCCCATTGAAGGGCAGGCGTCCGTCGCCGCCCGACATACGGACCAGTACGATCGCGACGACGAGAGCGAGAAATAACGGCCAGGCCGGCAGGTTCGGCGGCAGGCTCACCACCAGTAGGCCGGCGGTCAACATCGAACCGAACACGCTGAGTTTGAAGCTGCCATCGCGCAGCCAGGTGTAGGCAAGCCCCAGTGCTGCCCCCACCGCCAACCCCGCCAGGTACTTCAGGAAGAAGCGCGGTTCGTAACGCCCCGCGTAGAGGGCAGCGAGAACCGTCAGTGCCCCGAGGGTCCAGATCGCCATCGGCGCCGCCGCTGGCCCCGTGCGCAGGAACGGCGGTTCGCATCGCGAGGCGGTAGATTCCGACATCATCCAGGTCCTAACGTTTGACTGACTTGGCGCGGCGCAGGTCTTCTGCCAACGGCAGGTAAGCCGGACAGACGGCGCTGCAACTACCGCACAGGAAGCACTCCGCCAACTGGGCTTGCGCCGCCTCCGACACCTGCGGGTTCCCCAGTTCGCGGACCAGCGAGCCCGGCTGCAATCCCAGCGGGCAGGCATCACAGCAGGAGCCGCAGTGAATACAGTTCCGTGACGGCGGGCGGAGCTGCTGACGCGGGACGACCAGGACCGCCGTGGTGCCCAGGGTGACCGGCGTGTCGACGGTGGCCGCGGTCCCCATCATCAGGCCGCCCGTCACGATCACGTCCTCGGCCGCCAGGGTGATCCCCATCTGCCGCAGCAGGTCGCCGAGGCGCATGCCCACGGGCACGAGCAGGTCCCGGTGCAACGCTGCGGCGCGCAGGGTCAGCGGTCGTTCGATGGCGGGGACGCCGTCGCGCAGCGCCCGGCCGATCGCTCGCAGGGAGGCCACGTTATGCAGCAAGACGCCGAGCTGGAAGGGCAGTATCCCGGTCGGCGGTAGCGTCCCGGTGAGGGCGCGCAGGATCAGCCGTTCGGCGCCCGCGGGGTAAGCGGTTCCCAGGCGCAACAGCTCGACATCGTAGAGCGCGCGGACCCGTTGCTCCGTCGCCGCCTCGCGCCGCAGGGCCAGCACGAGGCGCGTTGCGCCGACGGCCCGGGCGACGGCCCGGGCGCCTTGGCTCACCAACTCGGGTTCATGAAGCAGGATGGTGCGGTCGACCGACAGCCCAGGCTCGCACTCCGCGGCGTTGATCACCACCGTCTCGACCCCCCGCGAAGCGCGTGCCTTCACGGCGGCTGGAAACAGGGCCCCACCCATGCCGCGCAGGCCGATGGCGGCCAGAAACCCCGGGAAATCGGCAAAGGCCTCGAGCTCGGGCGTGGGCCTCTGTGCCACCGGCGGCCACACGGCCGTGGCGCTGGGCCGGACCTGGACCGCCGCGCTGGTGACGGCCTGCACCGTACCGGCGACGGCACTGCGCACGGTGAAGGCATCACAGCTTGCCAGGAGCTGTCCAGCGCTAACCGTTTCCCCCACCCTGACCCCCGGCGTCGCGGGGTGGTCGAGGCGGTAGACCAGCTCGCCGGAAACGTCGGTGACGGCGTCCAGCCCGGGTGCCGCGCGGGTCTCCGTCGAGCGCGGCTGGCGAATCGGCCGGTACATCGGGGGCTAGTCCTTCCCGGCGGTCGGCAGGGGCAGCCGTTCCCAGGCGGGATTGGCCTCGATCTGCTCGACAATCTTGCGCGCCATCAGGTCAAAGCTGGAGTAGATGCGTTGCTGGTATCGGGTGGCGCCCGTGACCGCATCCACCTTCAGCCAGGCGCCGGTCTCGTCCTTGACTACCCTGCCTGAGGAGCCCTTGATCACGCCGAGCACCTTTTGCTGCTTCTTCAGATCCTTGATCTTGGCGATGTCGGGTATGGCGGCCTCCGTGATGCCGTACTTGCCATTCAGCTTGCGCACCACCACCAGTGAGGTGACCAGCTCGTAGGTCTTGAACGAGCGCAGCGCCGCCCCGCCCATGACGGATCCCGCTTGGTCGTAGGCTAGATAGAGGTCGGGAATCGCCTCGGAGAAGCCGGCGCAATGGCTGTAGGTTGCCGCCCCGGCAAACGCCTTCAACACGGCCGCGGTCAAGCCTGGGTCCGCCGCCCGCAATCCCGTGGTCAGGGTGAGGAATACGGCGAGGCTAAGCGTGGGGAACCAGCGCGACGTCATGATCCGACATACTCCCTGGGTAATGACACGGGTAACCTAGTGTTAGGTTCGCTTCATGACAAACAGGCTGATGTAGCCCGCGACCCGGCCCGCCCGCTGCACCTCGCTGAACCCCGCGGCGGCAAAGAGTTCGGGCAGGATTCCCTGCGCGTTCTCGCCGATTTGCGGCTGGTGGAAGAGGTGTTCGGCGGTTGCGACCGTGAGTCGGCCGAAGGCGTTGTAGGGTCGGTCGATATCGGTGATGAGGCAAGGGCTGCCGGGTTTGAGGACGCGCCAGGCCTCCCGCAGAGCCCGGAGTTTGTCAGTCCGGTCGAGATGGTGCAGAAAGAAGCTGGAGACGACCGCGTCAAAGACCGCATCCGGATAGGGGAGCGCTTCGGCCGACACCAGATCGAAGCGGCAAGGCAGGGAAGCACTGCGGCGGCGGGCGACGGCCACCATGTCCGGGGAGGCGTCGATGCCCAGCGCCAGTCCGCCACGGGCCGCAACAAGCCGGCGGGCGACGCCGCGGGTCAGGGCGCCGGTGGCGCAGCCCAGGTCAAGGACGCGGGCGGCCGGATGCAGCGGAAGCGCCGCCAGGGTGCGGCGGTTGGCGCGCTGTTCCTGGCCGAACATCATGATGGGCGTGAGCAGGTCATAGAGGAAAGCGGCCCGGCGCAGGACCACGCCGCGCGTCGTCGGCGGCTGGGCCGGATCGGGGACCAGAGGGATGCTATCAGGGGCTGGCATGGTCACTCACAATCCTGCCGTCGCAGAGTACGACCGTCCGTCCGGTGCGCCGGGCGATGCGCTCATCGTGGGTGGCGATGAGCAGGGTGGTGCCTTCGCGTTCGTTCAGGAGCCGCAGCAGCTCCAAAAGCACGGCGGCATGCGTGGTGTCGAGGTTGCTGGTGGGCTCGTCGAGCAGGACCAGCGCGGGCCGATGGGCGACGGCACGCAAGCCGGCCACGCGCTGTTGTTCGCCGCCCGAGAGTTCGTGCGGAAAGGCGTTCGCCCGGTGGGGCAGACCCGCGGCGGCCAGCAACTCGGCGACGCGCTGGCGTTGCGCCGCGGCGGGCCAGCCGTTCAGGGCCAGCGGGATGCTGATGTTCTCAGCGGCGGTCAGGGTGGGCAGCAGGTTCAGGGTCTGGAAGACGAAACCGGTATGAGCGCGGCGCAGGCGAGCCAGGCCGCGTTCGTCGAGGTCGCTGAGGAGTTGGCCGCGCAGACGCACCTGGCCTGACGAGGGCCGGTCCAGGCCAGCCGCCAGGTTCAGGAGCGTGGTCTTGCCGCTGCCGGAGGCGCCGACCAGGGCGACAAACTCGCCCGGCGCCACGGTCAGGGTGACGTCGCGCACGGCGTCGGCGGCGGCGACGCCGCGTCCGTACACCCGACTCACCTGCTCAAACGCCAGGATGCTCATAGGCCGCGCAATGCCTCGATGACGCTCAATCGCCCGGCCCGCCGGGCCGGTAACAAGGCGGCCACGAGGCCGCAGCACAGGGCCACAGCGCCCGGCAGCAGCAGGCCGCGCCAGGTCAGGCGTGGATAGACGATGCCAGAGATCACAAAGTGCGGATTCTCGCTGGTCCAGCGGGCCAGGTCCAAGCCGCGCAGACCCCACAGTTGGACCGCGGCGCAGCCTAGGACCGCACCGCACAGCCCCGCCGCCAGGACCAGCAGCAGGACCTCGGTCAGCACCAGAGTGGCGACCCCGGCCGGCGTGAAGCCCATGGCTTTCAGCAGCCCGAGTTCGCGGGTGCGCTGACTCACCGAGATGAACACGGTGTTGGAGACGCCGAACCCCAGGACCAGCAGAGCCAGGAGGTGTACGACGTTCATGGCCACATGGTTCAGGGCGATGAGTTGCACCAGTTCAGCGAGCGCCTCGGTCCATGGCGTCACGCGCACTCCTGGCCCGAGCCGCTCCCGCAGCGCTCGTGCCACCGCCTCCGGGTCGTACCCGGGCTCGATGAATACGGCGATCTCCTGAGACCCGACGGCGGACTCCGGGCCACGCCGGGTGTAGGCCGTCTTGCCGTCCAGCACCTCGATGCCAGTGCGGAAGACGCCGCACACCCGAAAGCGCCGCGAGGGTAGGTTCGGCTGCCAGAACTCGAGGGTGTCACCCAGCCGGGCTCCGAGCTGCTCGGCGAGGCGTCGGCCCACCAGGATGTCGTCAGGGGTTCGCGCCTGGGTCCCCTCCACGATCCGGCGCGGCACGGCGGTCTCCTGCGCCTCCAGATCGGGTTCGACCGCATAGAGCATGAGGCTGGCCTGCGTGTCGCCGCGGGCGAGCACGCCACCGAGGCAGAGGCGTGGCAGGACCCGCCGCACCCCCGCCAGGCGCTTCACCCCCTCCAGAGGCAGGTCACCGCCCTGCCAGGTCGCGTTGACGTCCCCATGATGGATGGCGACGGAGTTGCGGACCATCGTATCGGAGACCCCCTCCATGATGGCCTCGAGCAACACCAGCGCCGCGATGGCCAGAGCCACGCCCGCAAAGGCGATGGCCGCCTTGCCAAATCGGCGCGTGACGCTGCGGCGCACCAGCAGCAGACCCAATTGTAGCCTGGGGGTTGTCATGCGCGGCTCGCGGCCGGTGGCGCGACTCCCAGAAGCTCGTGCAGCCCCGCCATGACCTCAAACTGAAGGTTGGCGGGGAGGCGCACGCCCAGGCCGGCAAAGGTCTCAAAAGCGAGGTGGAACTGGGCCCGCGCCAACTCCAGTGCCTCGGCGTGCTCGGGGGCAAAACGGTGGGCGCTGTCCCAGCCTGCGTCGCCGCTGCGGCGCAGCTCGGTAAGCCAGGCGGGGTCGCCGCCGCGGTGGCGCGCCACCAGCGACACCAGCAGATTGTGCCGCCCCGCGAGCACATCCTCCGGCATGTCCTTGGTGTCATCGAGAATCTGACAGGCCAGGCCAAAAGCGCCCAGCGCCTGCCGCACGGCCGCCCCCGCGCCGCCGCTGGGCCGTTCCAGTTCCAGCGGCAGAGCCAGCGGCGCCTGGAACAGGTCACCGGTCTTGCGTCGGTGTACATCCTCCAGGATGCGCGCGACCGGCAGAACCGGGACCGGCCGTGTTTCTTCCTCGCATTCCTGCAGGGCGCTCGGCATCAGCGCCGCGTAGGTGACGCGGCCGACCGTCTGGACCAGCGCCGGATCGCCGTAGGTCTCCAGAATAAAGGCATTGACCACGCGCTCGGCCAGCATCAGCGTCAGCACCGAGCGCATGCGCGGGCCAGTGCCGGCAACCTGGAATTCGAAAAGGCTCTTGTACTCGTCATCGAGCAGGTTATCGCAGGCGGTCACCCAGGCACGCATGCCCTGGTTCACCATGGCATACAGCGGCAGGTAGCGCGAGGCCGGCACCACGACCCGGATAGCGCCGAGGAACAGGGTGCTGAAGAAGTTGCGACGGAGCTCAAACAGGGCCGGCGGCGGCGGCGCGAGCGGACAATCCGGCGGCGAGAGGCGCCCGGCGAGGCCGTAGAAACGCTCCAGCGTCTCACCTTGCAGGCGGAATACGTCCGCAAAAAGCGGGTGCTCACAGAGGGCGCTCAGGCCGCGGGGTACTTGGTTTCCGATCACACTATGTCCTCAGGCCGGGTGCAAGCTGAATCCAACAAAGCAATCGCCGTCCAGCCCCAGCGTGGCCCGGGACGGCCAGACGTCCACTTGTAGAGTCTGTCCTCGCAACGTATCTCAAAGACCCGTCCGCGGCAGTCCCGGTTGCATCCGTTGCCTCGGTCAGTCCAGCGTGCGGCGGTAGCGCAACAGTCCCAGCCCTAACATGACGCCCAGGAACAGCGCCACCGGCCACAGGTGCGGCAGGGATTCCAGCCAGCCGTTGCCCTTGAGCAGAACGCCGCGCACATTGCGCAGGAAATGGGTGAGCGGCAGCATACTGCCCACCCATTGCGCCCACACCGGCATGCCGCGGAAGGGGAACATGAACCCGGAGAGCAGGATCGAGGGCAGGAAGAAGAAGAAGGCCATCTGCACGGCCTGGAGCTGGCTGCGTGCCAGCGTCGAGAAGGTCACCCCCACCATCAGGTTGGCCGCGATGAACAGCAACGCCACGGTGTAGAGCAGCACCAGACTGCCGCGCATCGGCACCGCGAAGATGACTCGAGCCGCCAGCAGGATCAGAGTGACCTGAACGTAACCGACGAAGATGTAGGGCACGATCTTGCCCAGCATGACTTCCACCGGCCGCAACGGCGTCGCCAGCAGGTTCTCCAGCGTGCCCCGTTCCCGTTCGCGGGTGAGCGCCACGGCAGTGATGACCACCATCGTCATGGTCAAAACCACCCCCATCAGGCCGGGCACGATGTTGTACTGGGTGACGGCTTCCGGATTGTAGAGCGGGTGGAGACGTACCTCGAAGGCGGGTGGCGAACGTTTGAAGTGGCGCAGCGGACCCTTGAGTTCGCGCTCCACGGCGACCTCGGCCAGCCGCGACATCGCCGCCGAAAGCGGAGTCGAGCCAGCGGCAGTCCAAAGCTAGGCCTCGCGGCCGGCGCAGTATGACACCGAGTCCAAGCGCCAGCGGGACTCTTTGGACTGCCTGCGGCTTGACGCAGCTTTTCCCACGCAGCGGCGCGCCCAGCGCTGCCTGTCGGA
>CAIZKT010000154.1:0-3764 GCA_903933565.1 uncultured Victivallales bacterium
CCCTCCAGGAGAATATCCGCCGCCTTGCCTCAGACCCGATAACCGCCACAATTCGGCGGCGCATGGCCGCCCCCACCGGCGAGGCCCACTCCCAAGGCGGCACCTCCCCGCCAGGCCAGCCGCTGGAGGCTGCCAACTTTTAACTCGCGAGTTATTGCACAGGTCGAAAAAAAGAAACCGCACCGGGCCGACCCCAGTCAACTAGGCGGTTGGCCATTTGACATTGCCGCTGCGACCGCGCTATACTGTCGATCGTCAATACAGGCTGGCAGACCGGCGTAGATTTGGACTATGGAGCTCCTCTTGGACACCATGAAAAGGACGGCTCTGATGATGGGGACGCGAAACGCTTACTGGGCGATTATGGCGGCGTGGGGGATCGGGATGACGGCGTGCCTGTGGCTGCCCCCGGCCCTGGCGCAGGACGCGGCGGCGGCTGGAGGAGACGAGGCCTGGAAGGCCGAGCGGACTAAGCTCGAGCAGGTCATCGCCCAGCGCCTCAAAGAAGACGTGGCGAAGAATGTCAAGAAGCAGGACATCGCCGTCAAGCTGGGGCTGAAGTCGCCCGTGCTGGCGCCGCCAAAGAAGAAGGAAGAGATTGAGGCAGACGTCGAGAAAATGCTCGAGGAAATGGCCGCCACGCAGTTCCCCGAGGCCCGGCGCAAGGAGTTCGAAAAGGAGGCCGCGACCAAGTACCGCATGTGCGCCGTCGGGGAAGACGTATCCTTTGCCATTCGTGGCGGCAAGGGCCCGAATGCCACCATCAAAGGGCACCTGCAGGAGAAGACGAAACAACGCATCAAAACAGGCAGCCGCTTTGTGCTGCGCTCGGACATGGACCCGGAGATCCAGGCTCTCTTCTGGGAAGATGTCAACGACGATTTCCGCAAGAACTACATCCGCGTGCAGAACACCCAGTACGACGCCAAGATCACCGCATTCAAAGACGAACAGCGTCTGCTTAAGCTCCCGGAGGCCTTGCGGGCGGCACACTACATCCGCGATCCGAAAAAACCCAAGAGCATGAAGCTGGTGGACTGGGTCGCCGCGGCGGATGTGCTGGAGCACTTCTACACCAAGCAGCGCGATGCCTTCGAAGCGGAGGCGAAGCCGAAAATCACGGCGCAGGTATTCGAGAGCAACGGCTACGAGTTGGTCGAGGACACGGTCAACAACACCAAAGAGTGGATGCCCAAGAAGCAGGCCCTGACCTTCCGGGAACGCCTCAAAGAGCTGATCGAGAAAAAGAAGCGGGACGAGCTTGAGGCAGGGGCCAAGCAGGGCGCGGTCGATGAATGGGGCGCCGCGACGCCCGCGCCGGGGCAGCCAGGGCCCGGGGCGCCGGGGGCGCCGGGGCAGCCAGGGCCAGGCGGGCCAGGGCAGCCCGGTCCTGGTCCGGGCCCAGGTCCGGGACCCGGACCGGAGCCGGGGATGCCGCCAGGACCAGCGGCGCCGGTCGCAGCGCCCGCTCCAGGCCAGCCGGGCCCCCCGCCTGGCGGCCCTCCCCCAGGCGGCAACAACCAGTTTGACGCCAAACAGTAGTGACGCAAGCCGTGACAACTGTACAACTCAAAGCCTATGAGGACGTAGAATTCCTCAAGTCCGACGTCTGCCGAGCGGTGCGGCTGCAACTCGAGTTCCTCAAGCCCGATGCGGCAATGGATCGTTTGGGTGTGCGTTCGACGCTTGTCCTGTTCGGCAGCGCCCGTATCCCGTGCCCAGCAGAAGCCTCTCGCCTGCTGGCCGAGGCCGAGGAGGCCCAGCGCAGCAGTCCCGCGGATCCGGCTCGAATCGAGGCCCTCCGCGTCGCCCGAGCCCTGCACGAACAGAGCCACTACTACGACACCGCTCGGGAGTTCGCGGCTCTCGCCAGCCGTCACTGTCAGCGCTCCGCCTGCCGTGAACTTGTGGTGATCACCGGGGGCGGGGGTGGCATCATGGAAGCAGGCAACCGCGGCGCCCATGACGAGGGCGCCGTGTCCATCGGCCTGAACATCTCCCTGCCGTTTGAGCAGGCGCCCAACCCCTACATCACCCCGGAACTCTCCTTCCAGCTCCACTACTTCAGCATTCGCAAGATGCACTTTCTGAAGCGGGCACGGGCTCTCTGTGCCTTCCCCGGCGGGTTCGGCACGATGGATGAGCTATTCGAGACTCTGACCCTCATCCAGACGCGCAAGATTCCGCGCATCCCCGTGGTGCTTTTCGGGCGCGAGTTCTGGCAGGACATCGTCAACTGGGAAGCCTTCGTACGCCGAGGCCTGATCTCGCCGCAGGACCTGACGTTGTTCCGCCTCACCGATCTTGCGCTCGAGGGCTGGAATCACATCCAGCAGTTCTACGGCGAAGCCACGGTCGGGTAGGACCTTACGGGGGGCCCATTCCGCCCTCTTCGCCTCGCGGCGCCGACGAACGGCTCAGGCATGCAGAGCCGCCTGACGCTTGAAATGGTCCTCCAGCACGAGTGCCACCATGGCTTCCACGACCGGGATTCCCCGTGGGAAGACGGCCGGGTCGTGACGACCGTGCGTCTCGCAGCTCACCTCGTTGCCCTGCACATCAATGGTCTTCTGCGGTTGACAGATGGAGGCCGTGGGCTTGAAGACGACGCGGAAGACGATGTCCGCGCCCGTGGAGATGCCGCCCAGGATGCCACCGGCATGGTTGGTCAGGAAGCCGGAGGCGTCCATCTGGTCGTTATGCTGGCTGCCGGTCATGTCCGCCGCGGCAAAGCCGGCGCCGAACTCGATGCCCTTGGTGGCGCCAATGGACAGCACCGCTTTGGCCAGGTCGGCATCGAGTTTGTCAAACACCGGATCGCCAAGCCCTGGCGGAACTCCGCGGATACGGCACTCGACGATGCCGCCGATGCTGTCATTGGCAGCTCTGGCCTGCATGATTCTCTCGACGATGCGTCGCGCGGCCTCACGGTCTGCGGCTCTGACGATATTCTTCTCGATCTCAGCGAAGTCGACCGTCTCGCCCTCGATCCCGGCGGCCCGTTTGCAGTAGGCCGTGATGCCCACCCCCCGGGCGGCCAAGAGCTTGCGGGCAATGGCGCCGGCCGCCACTCGGCCAACGGTCTCGCGACCGCTGGCCCGGCCACTCCCGCGGTGGTCGCGCAGGCCGTACTTGCGCTGATAGGTATAGTCGGCATGCCCAGGCCGGAACAAGTCCTTGATGTCGTCATAGGCCTCCGGTTGCTGGTCGCGGTTGTGGACCAGCAGCAGGATCGGCGTGCCGGTGGCGCGACCTTCGAACACGCCTGACAGAATCTGCACCGCATCCGCCTCCTGCCGCGGCGTGGTGACCGCCGACTGGCCTGGGCGCCGCCGATCGAGCTGGAGTTGAATGTCGGCCTCTGACAGTTCGAGGCCCGGCGTCACCCCGTCCACAACCACGCCTACCGCCCCGCCATGGCTCTCCCCGAACGTGGTCACGCGGAAGAGAGTACCAAACGAATTTCCGGGCATTGCTTACGGTCCTTTCAACCTCGGCTGCCGCGCCACCACCGCCGGAGAACAAGAGCCCGGCAACCGCCGGGGCACAGGTCAGTTCCGTAGGTGGTGACACCTCAGATCCTAGGGTTCAGGGTTCAGGGTTCAGGGTTCAGGGTTCAGCCGAGCCCGCGGCTGGGGCCGGACATACCGGAACGAGACTTGTTGACGCGGTTCCCCTTCCGATCCGGCCGGGACGCGCCGGATCGCCTGGAGGGCGGCCCTGCGTGGCCGCCGCGGCGCCGACGCAGCGGCGCCCTCCAACGC
>CAIZKT010000155.1:0-13805 GCA_903933565.1 uncultured Victivallales bacterium
CTTGTATGAGACTTGCAGCAGCCTCGTAGGACACAAGGGGCTTCCCATTCCGTCCTTCGTCCGCCGCGGCTGACGAAGGGCGGAATGGGAAACGCCTTGTGTCCTGCGAGGTGCGAGGTTGCTGCACGTCCCATAGGATGGTTCAGCGGGGCCCCCGGCTTGGAGGCCGGACATACCGGAATGAGACTTCCGGCCTGCGCCACGATGCGTACGTAGTAGGCTTGGCATCGCGGGCTCCAGGGAGGCCAGCGGAGTCAGGGCAGACGTCTGCCATGATCTGGCGGGGGTCTCTTTCTTGAAAGTCCTCGGGGGCCGCGGTTGCAGAGGCCGGGCGCGGGTTCCATGTTGTAAGCATGAAGGTAGCCTTTGACGGCAGCGTGGCGCGACCTCCGTACGCGGGAGTGCAACTCTCCGTGCTGGCGGAGATGCGTGCGCTTGCCGCCTGTCTGGATGATCTCTCGGGCTGTCGGTTCTTTGGCGCCGAGGCGGAGTTGGCGGCTGGGGTGCGGGCGCGGGGGGGGCGGGCCGAGACGCTGCCGGCGGCGTTGCAGCGGACTGCCTGGCGGGTGCTGTGGCAGCAGGTGGTGTTGCCAGGGATCCTGCGCCGCGAGGGCCAGCAGGTGTTGCACGCCCTGGCCTACACGGCCCCGTGGCGCTGCCCTGTGCCGTACGTGCTGAATGTCCACGACGTGATCGCGCTGGACCACCCCGAGTGGTGCGCCTCGGCCAACCGACTGCACATGCGTTGCCTTCTGCCTGCGAGTGCCCGCAGGGCGGCGGCCTGCATCGTCTCCACCCAGCATGTGGCCGGGCGGTTGCAGGCGCGTCTGGGCATCCCCCCCGGCCGGATTCATGTGCTGCCGCTGGGGGTGGACGCGGCCCACTTTGCCGAGCCAGCGCCGCGCCCGCCGCGGGAGTGCCTGCGGGAGGGGCGGCCGTATCTGCTGTTCGTGGGGAACCTCGAGCCCAAGAAGGACTTGGGCACGCTTCTCGATGCGTATGCCGCCTGCGCCGCTGCGGAGCAGGTTGATCTGGTTCTTGCCGGTCGCGCCGCCTGGAAGTGCGCGCCGCTGGTGGCGCGGCTACGGCCGTGGCGGGGACGCGGGCGAGTGCATTGGCTGGGCCGGGTGTCGGCGGAAGAGCTTCCGGGGCTGCTGCAGCATGCCCTGGCCCTGGTCATGCCATCGCGCGAGGAAGGCTTCGGCATGCCGGTCCTCGAAGCCATGGCGGCGGGGACTCCCGTGATCCACAGCGATCATCCGGCCCTGGTGGAAGCGGCCGGGGGCGCTGGGCTGCCCTTTCGGATCGGCGCCGCGCTGGAGTTGGCGGGCGCCATCGACGGGCTCTACGCCGAGCCCAGTCGGCGGGCGGACCTGGCGGCAGCAGGAGTGGCCCGGGCGGCTCAGTTGCCGTGGCGGCGCTGGGGCGAAGGCGCCGTGGCGGTGCTGCGGCGAGTTCTGGCGGAAGGCTGAACCCCACCTGACGAATGAGCACGGGCCTCCCTCGGGACGCCACAGCGGTCAGGTACGTGTGAAGGGGTTACGGTCGCTCCAGCGCGTACCAGGGTGCCTGTGTGGTCGCCGGCACCGTCAGCCGCCAGCCGGAAGCCGTCGCCGTAACCTCCGCCGCAGCGGCTCGTTCGCCCTTGGCGTCCAAGGCGCTGACGCGCGGCGGCGCGCCGGGTCCATCCAGCCCAAAGGGAACCGACTGAACCAGCACCGGGGCCGTGCCCCAGTTGCGCCCGACGCTGCGCCGCGCCTCGTCCCACTTCAGGCCCGTGTTCTCGGCCCGGGTCACCACGGCCAGCAGCACCCGCGTGGACACCGCGATCGGCTTGCCATCGGCACTGACCAGCGCCGCGCAGGCCCACTGACCGGCGGGCAGGTCCACTCGCAAGGTGACATCGCCCAACCCCGTCGCGACGCCGCCCAGGCGGCCGACGGCCACCCGCGCTGCCGGGGCCACGACGGTGAACACGGGGGTCTCCCCGGTCACCCAGTTGATCTGCGCGGACCGCAGCAGGCGGCCCTCTGGCGGGGGCTCGCCGAGGTCCGGGATGAGCGCTGCCAGGCCCTTGCCCGCGGCGTCAACCCGGACCGAGAAGCGGCGCTCGAGCAAGGCCCACGCCGGCAGTCGCGTCCGGTCCAGGAGCATCTCGGGCTGGGCAAAACCGAAGCTCAGGCCGGCCTCCAGAGCAGCCATGGGGATGGTGACGGCCAGCGCCTGCTCCGCCGGGGCCACCAGCCCTTGCCGGAAGAGCAGGGCCGACACCGGCGCAAACACCAACTGGGCCGGGTGATGGCAGAGTTCAAAGTACGAAGCGATCTTGCCCGGCGCGTAGCCCTCGACGGTGTTGCAGTAGGCGAACTGGTAGATGGCATCCCAATCCTGGAAGGCGCCGAAACTGGCGATCAGCGGAAACAGCTCCGCCGCCTGCTCGTTGGGGGCGGGATGGTTGTACTCGCTGACCGTGAAAGGCATGCCGGTCTGGCGATAGGAGGCCAGTTTCGGCAAGGTGCCGCCGGCGGCGGCGGCGACCAGGCTGGTGTTGCCGATGGTCCAATTGGCCGGATCCCAGGGCTTGCCAGGGAAACTGGGGTGCTGCCAGTAGGAGTGCATATCGACATAGTCCCCCAGCGACGCCTCACGCCACAGCCCCCAGTAGCCGCCGTAGCTCGCCTGCGAGTTGACCACCAGAGCCTTCACGCCGAGGGGCTCGCGCAGGAATCCCTTCAGCCCCGCCATGTAGGCCCGCTCGGTGTCAATCAGGAAACGCCGGAAGTCGGCCCAAGCGGCCGGCGGCGCGGTCACCCCCGGCAACGGCAGCTCGGCCAACGTCGGCGCCCCCTCAGCCCGGTACAGTTCCCGCCCCGGGCGCAGCGAGGCGTCCGCCAGCCAGACCTGGCCAACCTGGTCGCCGAGATTGAAGCTCAGACGCTTTCGCGGGGCCTCGGGGACCCCGCGTACCTGGCAGGTCAGCACCTGCTCACGCCATTCGGGGGTCAGGGCCACGGTCAGGCTGCCACTGAGCACAGTCCACGGCGCGTCGGCCAGGCGCAAACTGACGCTGAGGCGACGGGCCGGCTCGGCCCGAGCGCGGAAGCGGATGGTGTAGGTGCTGCCCTCCACAAGCGTGAGGCCAATCTGGTGTACCTGGTAAGCCCAGGAGGTCTTGCCAGGAGCCGACAGCGTGAGCCGCACACTGCCGCCGCCATCGTCCACCCGCGCCGCCTCGCAGACTCCGGGGGCCTCGCCCTCCAGCGTCCACTCCGTCAGACCGCCGCTGAATTGCGGATTCCGCAGCACCTCGTCCCCGAGCGGCTGGACCCCGGTGTTCCAGGCCTGCACGACCGCCGCCACCTCGGGGTAGCGCCGCGCCATCCACCCCGCCCACAGGCCGCGCAACGACTCGCGCAGGACGGGTGTGGCCGCCAGTTCGTCCAGTTCATTTGGGCCCAGCGCCAGCAACGTGTTCTCGTTGTTGAGCTCGACAAAGGCGATGGCCGGGTCCTCGGACAGCTTCAGCCCGGTGTAGGGGTTCACCCGGTCAAGCAGATCGCGGGCGTACTGCTTCTGCATCTCGATGAAGGGCGGATGGAACAGGTCGAGGATCTTGCCATAGCGGAAGGCACGGCTGTCCTTCTGGGTCTCCAGCCCGGGATAGGTCCGCGAGACATGCAGGTTGAGGTTGCTGTAGATGCCCTGCTGTTTGAGGTGGTAGATGAACCAGTCCAGTCGGTCCAGCTTGGCGGGATCGAGGCCGGCCTGCTTGGGTAGCCAGATGTCGCGGGCATCCATATGATGGAAACGCACCACGTTGAAGCCCAACTGCGCCAGCCGGGCCGCGATGGCTGGCGCTTTCTCCTTCTCGGGAAAGGCGCCTGCGAAGGTGACGTTGGTGCCGAGGAAGCGCACGCGCTCGCCGCGGTCATTGACGAAATGCCCGTCGCGGACGCCAATCCGCGACGCGGCCGGACCGCCGTTGAGGAACGACACATCCATCGGCGAGCCCTGCGCCACCGCGCCGGGGTCCAGGGTGAACGGAAACCAGCCGGGAGCGCCGGGCTCAAGGGTCGGTTGAGACCACGCGCCCGGCCCGGCGAAGAACACGGCCATGGCTGCCAAGGTCACCTGTACGATCCGCATCCGTCACCTCCCGTGCTTGCCCACGTCGCGACTGCCGCGGCGGGTGCCTGAAGGTATTACAGCCCTGGCCTCAACACAAGCGCTCGGCGGGAGAGTTCAGGGCTTCCAAAGGAGGCCCTGAGGAGTGCTGGCATATCCGCCATCCGCGCCTAGCATATGAAGGCTATGCTGAAGCCACGGGGCAGGGATGACGAACGACAAACGGCTGACGAACGGCTGACGAACGGCTGACGAACGGGAGACGCTCGGATGAATCAGCGCTGGAGGTCGGCCTGGGTCAGGATCTTCTGGGTGTCGGGGTTGGCCGTCGGCGTCATGGTCGCGGCGTCGGCCGCCGACTGGCCGACCTGGCGCGCCGATGTGGCGCGCTCGGGGGTCTCGGCCGAAACGCTGCCGGCGGCGCTTGAGCTGCTCTGGGAATGGGAGTTGCCGGCGGTGGAGTCGGCTTTTCCCTTCGAGTCGCGCTTGCAGTTCGACACCTGCTACGAGGTGGTCTCAGCCGGCGGCCGGGTGGTCTTTGGCTCGTCGGCTGACGGCAGCGTGCGCTGTCTGGATGCGGCCACCGGCGCAGAGCTCTGGCGTTTCTTCACGGGAGGCCCGGTGAGAGCGGCGCCGGTGCTCTGGGAAGGGCGCGTGATCGTCGGCAGCGACGACGGTTGGCTCTACTGCCTGAAGCTCGCTGACGGCACGCCTGCCTGGACCCGGCGGCTTGCCCCCGAGGCCCGGCCGGACCTGCGCCATCTGGGCAGCAACCGCCTGATCTCGCCCTGGCCCATCCGCGGCGGGCCAGTGCTGGCCGACGGCGTGGTCTATGCTGGCTCCGGCGTCTGGCCCACTCTGGGGGTGTTCATCTGGGCCCTCGAGGCGGCCACCGGCAAGGTCCTGTGGTGCAATGACCGGGTGAACTGGATCGCGGATGTGCGCATTGACCACAATATGACCCGGGACATGGGCCTGACCCCGTGCGGCTACCTGGCCGTCTCCGGCGACCGGCTCGTGGTGCCCAATGGCCGCTCTCACCCTGCCGGACTGCAGCGCGCCGACGGGCAACTCATCTACTACGTGCAAGGCTACCGCAACGGCCACTGCCGCGTGGCCCTCAGTGGCCTCTACGGTTTTGTCGGCAAGACCGGCGTCATCAGCCTGCAGGACTTCCGCGAGCTGGCCAGTCGCTGGGCGGAAGCGGGCCAGAAGGGCCCCGAGGGCTACGACGGGGCCCGGATCGACTTCTTCGAGGGGCCTTTCCTGGACTACAAGAGCCTGCCGGCCTGCGACGCTTTTTCGGTGTTCGACGGGGCGCGGGTGTACGGGCTCCTGAATGGCGTCTTTTCGGCCTATGACCTGGCGCGTGCGGCGTTGTCGGAACAGACGGTTGAAAAGCCCACGGGGGCGCAGCATCCGTACCGCTGGGATGTGCCAGTGGCCTGGCGTCAGAGCACGCCCTTGGCCGGCCAAGCGGGCCGGACGCTGATCAAGGCAGGAAGCCGTCTCTACGGGTGTGCCGGCACAACGCTCATGGCCTTGGACTTGGTCGAGCCGGGAGCACGTCCGGGGCCCATCTCCTGGCAGGTCGATCTCGGCCAGCCCGCGGAAAGCCTGGCGGCGGCCGAGGGGCGGTTGTTCGTGTCGACACGTCAGGGCCGGGTGGTGTGCTATGGGGCGGCGACGGCGGGCTCGCCGCGGCGCTGGTCGGAGCCCGCGCCGGGGTTGCCGGCCGCGGCGTCGTGGCGTGGGGAGGCGCTGCGTCTGGCGCAGGTGGCCGACGTGAGTGCGGGCTGGGCGGTGCTACGCTCGGGTGGCGCGGAGGCCGTTCTCGGCCTGCTCCAAGGCACCTCATTGTCAGCGCTTGCGGTGGTGGCCGACGCGGCTACGGCCGACGGCCTGCGTCGGCAACTGTCGGGATATGGCCTGCTGGGGCCGCGGGCGACGGTCATAGCGGCCTCTGCCATCCTGCCGCCGTACCTCGCCTCCCTGACCCTGGTTGCGGAGGCCGACCTGCCGCCGGACCTCGCCAGCCTCTGGTCAACCGTGCATCCCTACGGCGGCGTGGTCGCGATCTCGACCGCGGACCCGGGGCCGGTCGCTGAGCGCCTGCGCCGTGCTGCTCTGCCGCAGGCCACGGTGTCCCCCGGGGAACGCCTGGTGCTGCTCCGCCGGGAGGGGCCGCTGCCGGGCTCGGCTGCCTGGACGCACGAGTCTGCCGACGCGGCGCGGACGTACTCCAGCCGGGACCAGCTCGTCCAAAGCCCGCTCGGGGTACTCTGGTACGGCGAGGGGCCCGGGTACGGCTTCTTCAAGATCCACGACTACGGCCTGGGACACAAGCCGGAGGTGGCCAACGGCCGGGTGATCGCGCTGCAACAGTCCACCGGGACGCTCTTTGCCTACGATGCCTACACCGGTCGCGGCTTCTGGCAGGTCAAGGTCGCCGAGCGCCCCAATCCGTCGCCCTGGCTGCTGGATGGCTCTTACGAATGGAGCTGGACTGCCGACGGCGGGCCGACGCCGCGCTACGCCTGCGAGGGGGAGTCGGTCTACGTGGCCTACGAGGGCGCCTGTCGGGTCCTGGATGCGGCATCGGGCAAGGAGACCGCACGCTGGGACTTCGCGGATCTGGGCCGCGCCGGCGCGAAACCCGCGGTCAAAGGCATCAGCGTGAGCCCGGAGCAGGTGGTCATCCTGGCCGGGTACAGCGCGGAACAGGCCATCGAGCAGGGCCTCTGGGACGGTGAGCTGCTCCTGGGATTCGACCGCCGTACGGGCCAGCGGCTCTGGGTGCGCCAGGCCGTGGAACGCTTCAACTCCAAGGCGGTGGCGATCCTGAATGGCAGTGTCTACTGCGTCGACTCGATCTCACCCCTCGATACCGACCGCTGGCGGCGCCGGGGCGCCACGCTGACGGAGGCCGAATCGGTGGTCTACGCGCTCGAGGCCAAGAGCGGCGTGGAACTCTGGAAGAAGAGCTGCCGTTATCCGTACAAGGTCTATGGCGGGTCGGCCTGGACCGCCATCATGGCACGCGACGACTGGATCGCCGCAGCGCCCGAGGCAGGACTGATCCTCTGCGGCCGGGAGGGCCAGGTCCGCGCCCTGCGGCCCGCGGACGGGGAGGAGCTCTGGAAGCGGGACGGTGGCGGCTTGCAGCCGCTGATCGTGGGGCGCGAACGCTTTCTGGCGCAGGATGGCCAGGCGTACAGTCTGAAGGACGGCGCCGCCCTGAGCCAAGCGGCGCTGTTTGCGCGCGGCGGCTGCAACTACGGCGTGGGTGGCGAGTATCTCGCTTTCGTGCGCGACTATTCGGCGATGTGGGTCGACTTGGGCAGCGGCCAGCGCCACTACGCCCGCAACCTGCGCGCCGGGTGCAGCGCCAGCCTGGTGGCCGCCGACGGGCTCCTGAATGCGCCGAACTTCTCGCCGGGGTGCATGTGCAACTACCCGATTCAGACCTGCACGGCCTGGGTCCACATGCCTGGGATCGAGTCCTGGGCCGGGGCCGAGGCGGTGAAGATGACGGTGCCGCGCGGGGACAACGGGGTGCCGAAGGTGAGCGCGGCGGAGGGCGCCAAGCTGCGCGAGTACGCCAGTCCACATCTCCTTGCCAGCCTCGAGCGGGCCCAGAGCGCGCGGCTTGGGGAATGGCGCTTCGACGTCGGCAAGGCGCTTGAGGAGGTCGTCGCTGACAGCTCTCCCAAAAGCGTGCCGACGCGGGTGGTGGGGAGCGTAGCCCTGGCGCCCGGGGTCGCGGGGCAGTGCCTGGTCCTGGCCGGCCAGGGCCGTCTCAGCGCCACCCTGCCGGCCGACTCCAGGCCGCGCTCGGCCGTGTCTCTCTGTGCCTGGATTCGACCGGAGGCGCGGCTACCCTACGGGCCCGGGATGGCGGGCATCGTGGAATGTGCGCAAATCTACCGGCTTTGTCTGGTCAATGCCGAGGCGCCCTACAGCGCTCATTTCGGCGTCCAGCTCGCGAATGGCGTCTGGGTGTCGGCCAATACAGAGAAGAAGATTCCGGCCGGGCAATGGACACACCTGGCTGGAACCTTCGATGGGGAGACCGGCGAGGTCCGGATCTTCCTCAACGGGGTGGAAGTGGCCCGCGGCACCGGTACGCCTGGGGTTTTCCTGCGGGAGCCGCAGGGGCCCGTGCAGATCGGAGTGCGCGATACCGGCTCGTTTTTCAGCGGGGCGCTCGACGAGGTCCGGGTCTACCAGGGGACGTTGAGTGCCGCGGTGGTCCGCACCCTTGCCAACGCGGCCACACCCCCGCCCGCCCCGGCGCCGCCGCCCTAGTTCTGAGCCTGCGGGTCAAGCCGAAATTGGGTTACGAGCGGCTGAAGGAGGTCCCGAAGACGTCGGTGGTGCAGCGCGTGTACGGTCGCGTGTTTGGGCTCTCGCGGCAAGGGGTTGCGTAGTGGCAGGCAAAGTTATGGCCTGAGGTGGTGCGGGCTGAGGCGCTGGCTGGCCCTGTGCTGCACGTAGCCCGTTCTGGTCCGACGTCCATTCCCCTGCCACACGAGCACAACCGCCAGCCCACTTGCGCCCGGCGACAGGCGGGATACTGTCATTCGGCAGTGCCTACAGGAGGAACCCCATGAGTACGTTGCGCCAGCCTCTCGCGCTCGGTAGCGCCATCGTCCTTGCGCTCGCCTTCAGCCTTCAGGCCCTGGGTGCCGCGGGACTGCCACCCACCGAGCCGCCACTGCCACCGGAGGCGGGACCCGTCTGGGATGTCGCCCAGGCGTGGACGGCCCGGTCAGCAGCACGCGAACGATTCTGCCTGAATGGCTTGTGGAGATTCCGCTCGCACACCATCGAGGAGCCCGAGCCAATCTGTGCCGACGGCTTCGACGATGCCAAGCTCTCCGGCTGGGCGCTTACCGACCTCACCCCGAAGGCCTGCAAGGCGCAGTGCGACACGGTGACCAAGAAGGTCGGCGCCGGCGCCCTGCGGCTCGATTTCGACCTCCCGGCCCGCGTCAACTTTCACCACCTCACCAAAGAGGTCGCGGTGAAAGCCGACACCTCCTACCTCCTTTCCGCCTGGGTGCAGACCGACCTCGAATCTGGCTATATCACCCTGGAAGTGCAAGATGTGCGCAACCGTTTCGAGGGCAAGACCAGCACGATCGTTCAGGCCGAGGCCTCGGACCGCATCGCGGGCAAGACCGCCTGGCAGCGGGTCGAACGGCCCTTTCGCACCAAGCCGGGCGCGGCACGGCTGCGGCTGCTGGTGCGCCACTACGAAGGACCCGACGCGCTGAAGGGCACCGTGCGTCTTGATGACCTGCAAATTCGGGAGAAGGCCGAAGCGCCGGCCGGGATCACCCCGCCGTCCGACGACGCCTGGGGTTTCTGCAAGGTCCCGGGCAGTCCCAAGAGCCCCGAGATGATCACCTACTGGAATGCCAAGGACCCCATGAAAGGTAAGGGCGCGTCCCTCCGCTGCGCCTGGTATGAGCGTGAGGTGACCCTCCCCGCGGCGTGGGCGGGACGGCGCATCGTGCTGGCGGTCGACCGCGTCTCGACCGAGTTGACCCTGTTCTGCAACGGCCAGGAGGCGGGCACCGCAGGCTGGCTGGGGGGCGAGATCGACCTCACTCGTTGGGTCAAACCCGGGTCGCCCCTGCGCCTGACAGCCCTGGTGCGCGGCCTGGATCCGGGCGAGGTCTCGGAGCTCTTCGCGGAGGGAAAGGTCGAGGCCTGGCAACGCCGTTCGGGCTCGTGCAGCATCGTCGGCGACGTGTGGCTGGAGGCGATGCCCGCCGCCGGGCCGCGGGTTGGGCCGTTCCTGGTTCAGACGCGGGTTCAGGGGATGGAGATTTCGGTGCGCGCGGACCTCGAGGGCACCGCCGACGGGGGCGTCGCGGCGGGGCTGACGCTGCTCTGCCAGGTGCGCGACGGCGAGCGTGTCGTCAAGGAGTTCTCCGCGCCTATTGCCGCCGGGACCACCTCCGCCAAGGCCAGCGCGCCGTAGCCGGAAGCGGAGTTATGGGACATCGGCAAGCCGCGGCTGTACCACCTGAGCGTGAGCCTGACCCGCGATGGCAAGATCCTCGACCAGTCGTTGCCCGAGCGCTTCGGCTTCCGCGAGTTCGAGATCCGCGGCAAGTTCTACTACCTCAATGGCGTCAAGATCAACCTGCATCCCTGCGCCTACTACGTCGGGCAGTTCTACTCCCTGGCACCGGAGTGCATCAGTCGCTGGTTCGACCGCATCCTGGCCGAGGGTCGAAATTTCGTCTACACCGAAAGCGTCGACAGCCCAAACCGCGCCGAAGCTATTCTGCCGGTGCTGCGGACCGCCGACGAAAAGGGCGTCCTGATGGCGGTGACGCCCATGCAGATCAACGCCTTCTGGGAGCGCCTCGAGGAGCCCGCGGTGCGGCGCTACTACGAGAATTGCCTCCGCACCCGGGCACACCGGGTCTGGAACCACCCGTCCTTGGCGCTCTACCGCCTGAACATGAACTTCGACTGCTACGCCCAGGACCAGAACCCCCTCGTCCTCGACGGTCAACAACTCCCACCACCCGAGACACGCCTGGGAAAGAAGTTCGCCGCCGCGCTCGCCTCATCCGCCATCATGAACGGCATCGACCCGAGCCGCCGGACCTACCACCACGCCAGCGGCAACATGGGCGACATGTACACCCTGAACAACTACCTCTGCTGGCCCGTGCCGCAGGACCTGCGCGAGTGGCTCCAGGTCTGGGCCGAGCGTGGCACCAAGCCCCTGATGATGGTCGAGTTCGATCTGCCGTACCCAGGCTCGTTCCAGATGCTTGACCCGACCCACTGGTGGTGCAACGAGCCGGTCATGACCGAGTATGGCGCCATCCTGCTCGGGGAACGCAGCTACGCGCTCGAGGACGACGACTTCGTCGACTTCTGCGACCTCGCCTGGAACCGTGAGAAGAAGGCGTGGGAGTCATCGTACGGTTACTTCTGCGGCGCCCTGGCGCCCATCCTCGATGAGTGCGCGTCCGCCTACTACAGCACGGTCCTGCCCGCCTGGCGCACCTGGGGCATCTCGGGCGGCATGAATGCCTGGGAGTATGCCACGGTCCGGGCCAAGAAACGCGCCGCGAAACCATCCGGTGGTTGGGGTATGCGGGAACGCCCGCCGGACCTGCCGCGGCCAACCGCTTGGGCCGCCCTGCAGCAGCCCGGTTTCGCTCCGGACGTGTTTACCTACGACGTCCGCGGCAATGGCCATATCAACACCTACCAGTTCCCAGGCCTGCCGTCCGAAGCCGAGTATCTCGAAGCCACCCAGTGGGGCAAGGTCATGCCCGAACTGCTGCGGCCCCTGTATGCCTACATCGCCGGGCCCGGCGCCGACTGGCCGGAGCAGGATCACGCCTACTACGTCGGCGAGACCGTGCGCAAGAGCGTGGTCCTGATCAACGACCGGCGCCAGCCAGCGACCTTCACCGTGCGCTGGTCGGCCATACTTGACGGCAAACCGGTCGGCCAGGGCACGGGCGATATCACCGTGAACCCCGCCGAGAAGGGCCAGCTCGCCCTCGAATTCCCGGCGCCTACGGTCGCCGCACGCACGGCCGGCGAGATTCGGGCTGAGGTGACGGTGAACGGGACCGCAGTCCCCACGGCGGCGTTCGCGTTCCAGGTCTACCCCAAGCCTGCCACTCTGACCGCCCCCGCGGGGTGGTTCGTCTACGACCCGGTCGGCCGCACCTCCGCCGCGCTGGCGGCGGTCGGGCTGAAACTGCCGGCGGTCCCCGCGGCGGGGATTCCCGCCAGTGCCACGGTGCTGCTGGTCGGCAGTGAAGCGCTCGGCGCCGGGGCGCGGCCGCCCTTCTTCCGCGATCTGCCCAGCCGCCTTCAGGCCGGGATGCAGGTCCTCTTCTTTGAACAGACTCCGACGGCGCTGGAGAGTGTCTTCGGGCTGCGCGCCTTCACCCGTGCCACGCGCCAGGTCTGGCGGCGCGATGCGGCGCATCCGTTCGGGCGCGGACTCAGCAACCCCGACCTGGCCGACTGGCGCGGGCGCACCACCCTCGGCCCCCTCGACGGGCCGCCCCAAAGCCTCGATGAGTCCCAGCGCGCCAAGCGCGTCTGGCGCTGCTCGCAGCGCGGCGCCGTCGCCTCCACAATCGTCGAAAAACCGCACCTCGGCTCGTTCCACCCCATCCTCGATGGCGAATTCGACCTGCGCTACATGGCGCTCTGGGAGGTGTTCGAAGGCCGGGGCCGCATGGTGTTCTGCCAGATGGACGTCAGCGACCGCCTCGGCAAGGACCCGGCGGCCGATGTGCTGGTGGGCAATCTCGTTGCCAGCCTGGGCACCTGGACGGCGCCGAAACCGACCCCCACCGCACTCGTGGTCTCGGACGCCGCCCTGCAGGAGGTCCTGCCGCTGAAGCTCGAGGCGGCCGTCAACCCCGTCCTGCCGCCTGGCCCCGAGACACTCCTGGTGCTCGGCCAGGGCGCCGGCCCGTGGTTGTTCCGCAACCGCGCCATGATGAAAGAGTTCTTCGCCAAAGGCGGCCGCGCGGTGGCTTTCGGGCTCGATTCCGATGACGCGCAGGTCCTGGCCCTGGCGACCGATGGCGCGCTGGTACTCGAAGAGAAGACGATCTCGACCACCAGCGTCCCCACGCCGGTGCCTGAGGTGTTCCGCGGCGTCGGCCCGGCCGAGATCCACTGGCGCGAACGCCGGACCGTCCTCGCCGTCACGTCCGTGCCGGCGAACGGCTGGCGCACGCCGGCGGGCACGCTGGCGCGGGTGCCGGTCGGCAGCGGCGAGATCGCCTGGCTATCCGTCGCGCCCTCTGCCTTCGATCCCGAACGCCGCCCGGATCTGATCTTCTCCCGCGTCAACACCACTCGCCTGCTGGCCCTCACCCTCACCAATGCCGGCGCCCGCAGCGGCCTCACCTGGACCGCGTGCTTACAGGCGGCCGAACCCCTGCCAACGGTCTCTCTCGCCGGCCTCTGGCGCGCCCGCCAAGACCCCGATGCCGTGGGCCTCAAAGAGGGCTGGATGAAGCCGGAACTCGACGACAAAGACGCCGCCTGGACGGACATGAAACAACCCGGCTGGTTCGCCGAAACGCGCCCCGAGTGGTACGGCTTCCTCGGCGATGCCTGGGTCCGCACCCACTTCAAGGTGCCTGAACTCTATCGTCACCTGCCCCTCGAGTTCTTCGCTAAAGCCATCGATGATGTGGATGATGTCTGGCTGAACGGCCAGCCGCTCGGCCGCACCACCCGCGACACCCCGCAGTGGTGGATCGCCGAGCGCCACTACCGCATCCCGCCCGGGCTACTCAAGTTCGGCGAGGCAGAGAACGTGCTGGCCGTGAAGATCAACAACAACTTCATGGATGCCGGGGTGCTGGAGAGCGTCACCCTCGGCGTGCCGAGTCGGCTGGATCCGTTCCCCGTGCGGCACTACCTCGACCAGCGGGTCCCGCGCGACGACCCCTATGCCTACATGAGATGGTAAGCAAGGGAATTCCCCGGGGCCACTGATGCCATCGCGGTGCGCTGTCCGCACTGCCAGCCCTGGAGCAGCGGTCTCCGCCGTATCCCCAGCCCTGGAGTCGGCGGTCTCCGCCGTATCCCCATCCCTGGAGCCGACGGTCTCCGCCGTATCCCCATCCCTGGAGCCGACGGTCTCCGCCGTATCCCCATCC
>CAIZKT010000156.1:0-3209 GCA_903933565.1 uncultured Victivallales bacterium
GGGTTCGCGGTATCCCGCCGCCCTGGAGCCCGCGATGCCCAGCCCGCTCCGGGCGGGTTCGCGGTATCCCGCCGCCCTGGAGCCCGCGGTGCCCAGCCCGCTCCGGGCGGGTTCGCGGTATCCCCAGAGACGGCGGAAGCCTCGGCAGGGCCGAGGCGGACCGCCGACTCCAGTGCGCCTACCACCCGGAAAAAGAAACAGCCACGCCGCGGTCGCGGAACGCGACCCAACCGCAAGCGTGACCGCTATCTTGAAACAGCCATGCCCATCTGACGCCTGGCGTTGAAAAGCAGCGTCTCCACGGGCATATTGTCACTGTACTTGTAACCTTCGCAACCAGGAGCACCGCCATGTTTGGAGTGGGCGCACCAGAGTTATTCCTCATTTTCTTGATTGTGTTGCTCGTGTTCGGCGCCAAGCGCCTCCCGGAGATAGCCCGGTCCCTTGGCAAGGCGACTCAGGAGTTCAAGCGCGCCAAGAACGAGTTTTCGAACATCGCCAACGAGGTACCGTCCGAGCCCCCCGCCGCGACACCCCCAGCGCCTGGCTCCGCGCCAACGGCCGCGCCAGCTCCGCCGAAGCCCGGCCCGGCCGCTCCCCGGCAGTGACCCGGCCGGGTCAGCCACAACTCGGGTTTGAGTGTGCCTTCCCTTAGCACGGCTCCAGATATTGACGATACCAAGCTCTCCATCCTCGATCACCTCGAGGAACTACGGGGACGCTTGATCAAGAGCCTTGCCTGCATCGCGGTCCTGTTTCCCCTCTGCTGGTACTTCTGCGCGGACGTTCTTCAGTGGTTTCTCGAGGTCATTTGCGTTGACCTGCCCAAGGTGCAGACGCTGCAGGTCATGGAGCTGTTCTTCACCGAGATGAAGCTCAGCTTCTTCATGGCGCTCATCCTGGCCTACCCGTTTCTGGCGTTCCAGTTGTGGCGGTTCATCGCCCCCGGGTTATACCGTCACGAGCGTCAGTACGTCTTGCGCTTCGTTCTGGCCAGCACCGCGCTGTTTGTTGTGGGAGCCGAGATCGCCTTGCTGTACGTCTTCCCGCGGGTGCTGCAATTTGGGGCCAGCCTGGCCACCGGTAAGATCGAGATGACGCCGCAACTCAGCAGCGTCATCAGCCTGGCGTCCATGCTGATGCTGGGGTTTGGGGTGATGTTCCAGTCACCCATCGTCGTCTACCTGCTCGCGATCACCGGCCTGGTCTCGGTGGCGGCCATGCGCAAAGCCCGCCCGCTGGTCGTCATCGCCATCTTCACGCTGGCCGCCATCCTGACGCCGACCCCCGATGTGGTCACCCAGTGTGCTCTGGCCATCCCGTCGCTCCTGCTGTTTGAAGTCAGCCTCATCTTCACCGATGTGGCGGTCCGCCGTAAGCGTCGCCGGGAACAGGCCAAAGAGGAGCGCGATGGCGTCCAGACGCCTGAGACCGTGGAGCCCCCTGCTCCGCCCACCCCGCCGACGCCGCCGACCAGTCAGCTTCAGCCCCTGGCCTCAGCCGCCGCTGCGGACGTGACGGCGCCGGTCAGCTCGCCTCCCGGCCTCGAACCGGAGAGCGAGACAGCGGATCTCGCTACGGCCCGACCCGACGATGTCCCCAACCCGGAAGTCTCGGCAGAACCCACCGGTCAACCGAGTTGGGAGCGCTGGTATGGCAACCTCAACCCGGGGCTGCCGCCGGTTGCCACCCCTGCCCCGCTGCCGTCGCTGACGACGGCCACGGTCGACGACGATGGCCCGGTCGGTTCCGGGCAGGTATGAAATGAGGTCATCGATGCTTAAGCTGATCGCGGCGCCACTTCTCGCACTGCTCGTATCTGTCCCCTTCGTCCGGGCACAGGCTCCCACCGAGCCCCCGCAGGTGCCCCTGTGCATGATTGGCGACAGCATCACCTGGGCCCAGGAGGGCGACTGGTGGCGCTCCTATCTGGTGGAACAGATTCCCACTCTGGCCTTCGTCGGCACCCACTCCGCCGTGCTGGGTTACAGCCACGCTGGAGAGGGTGGAAATGGCACCGAAGCCGTGTTACGGCGCTTGCCAGACATCCCCGACTGCCCGCATTACAGCCTGCTGATCGGTACCAACGATGGCTCCGGCAAGACCGAGGCCGAGCAGAACACGCTGGCCCAGGCCTGCGCCGGGCGCATCGTCAAGATCGTGCAGGGGCTGCTGACCAAGCCAAGCGTAAAGAAGGTCTTCCTCGGCAGCATTCTGCCCTGTCAGACCGACAACCCGCTCCGTGACCAGACGAACAGCCGAGTCAACGCGGTTCTGCGTCCGCAGATCAGCACCCTTTTCCCTGACGGCAGAGTCGTCTGGGTCGAGTATGAGCAGCCCATCCGCGCCATCCCCAACTGGGGCCCCATCATCCTGCTGCATCCGACCAAGCCCGGCTACAGCCTGATTGCCACCATCCTCGCCAAGACCCTCCGCGACGAATTGAAACTGGGCGACAAGGTCACCGCGCCCAAGCCGCGCCCTGGGGCCGGCGTACGCGTCGAGAACCTGTGGCAGGGCAACTCGACCAGCCGCCCCATCATCGCCGGATGGTACACCGTATCCTTCGATGTCAAGACCGCTGAAGCCGACGCAACCCTCACTCTTACCGGCGAGGGCAAAGACCCCAAGCAGACCCTGGCGCTAACCTTCAAAGTCCCCACTACCGCGGTGGGCACACGCCTGACCTGGAACCTGACCACCGGCTACGCCGGCTATGGCTACACGACGGGCCTCATCAAGATCGCGACGGACAAGTGTACCGTGGACCGCGTTCTGTTCGAGAAGAGGCGCCCCTCGGGCCTGGCGTCGGTCTACGACGTAGGGAACTACCTGGATACGACCAGCCCGATCCATCCGGGCGAACTGGTGGAGAAGTAGAAGACCACGATTTCAGCGCCCCCTCTGGCCGTAACCAGCTTCAGCGCCACGCCGTCAGGTCCATGGCGGTTTTAAGCAAGCGCCGGCGACAGGACTTCGCGGGTTTGGCGCTGCTCCTGCGGGGTTTCCCTGGGGCCCGCGATGCCATTTGCGGTATCCCCCAAGCCTGCCTACCGCCTGGAAAAAGAGGCTCTTCTGGGATTCTTGTGGGTAGAAATCGTGCCTGGAAGTGCTGATTTGGCGGGGTTGACGGGCCTCTGGCCGTGACTAAGTCGGATGGGTTTCTCGCACGGACTTCTGTAAGCGTCAGCACTGCAATGTGATATTAC
>CAIZKT010000157.1:0-11257 GCA_903933565.1 uncultured Victivallales bacterium
CGTCGCTGGAGTAGACTCAGCTTTGCGGTACTCCTCGCGTGCCGCCTCAGCCGCCGCCAAACCCGAGATCAAGGCGTTGCTCGACCAGGCGCTCGCCGACTGGGATGACCCCGCCGAGAGGCAGGCCGTCCTGCGCGAACTCCACGACGTGTTCCCCGCCCAGTTGCTCGACCTGCAGGCCCTGGCCGAACGCAATCGCGACGAAGCCAACGAGATGGCCGACCGGCTGGTCGATCAGGCCAACCACCTGGTCGACCTCAAGCGCGACGAACCCCGCGGGTACGAACGCGCGGTCCGTCTCTGCCGCCTTGAGGACGAATGCCTCAGCCTGGCTCAGAAAGCCCGCGCCGCCCAAGGCGCTGCCCGCGAACCCCTCGTCGCCAGCCTCAAGCAGAAACTCGCCGAGGCCTTCGACGCCAAACAGGACTCCATGGCCCGCCAGGTGGCCGCCATGGAGGCCGAACTCGCGGAGTTGCGCCGCCGGGTCGCCAAGCGCGCCGAAGGGCGCGATCAGCTCATTGAGCGCCGCGCCCTCGACCTCCTCGGCGACCGCGAAGCCGAGTGGTAGTCTCAGATGAAGAGCGTCGTGCCGCTGGCCCGCGCCAGGGCGGCGAAGCTGCCGACGCCAACCACCTCGTCCACCTCGTCGACCAGCTCCTCCCGCCGCAGTCCCATCACGTCCATGGCCATGTCACAGGCGACGAACTTGACCCCGAGCGCCCGGGCCTGTTGCATGAGTTCGGGCAGGGTGCTGACGTGCTTGCGGGCCATGACGAGCTTCATCATCCTCGTACCCAGGCCCAGCATGTGCATTTTCGAGAGCGCCAGTCGCTTGGCTCCGCGGGGCAGCATGAAGCCGAACATGGCGCTGAGGATGTCCTTGACCGAGTTCGGCGCCGGGTCCTTGCGCAGTACGCTCAGACCCCAGAAGGTGAAGAACATACTGACCTTGGTGCCCAGGCTGGCCATCCCGGTGGCGATAATGAAGGCCGCCATCACCTTGTCCAGGTCGTTGCTGAACACGACCAAGGTGGCGCTGTCCGGCACGCCCTGCACCGCGCCGGTGTTCAGCGCACAGGCGGCGCCCGGGGCACTGCCCTTGCGCAACTTGGCTTCGAAGCAGGTCGGCGTCGCGGACAATGCCAGGATGTCGTGCCCGACGCTGGCGCACCAAGCTTCCAGGTCATTCTTGAAAGACGGCGCGCCCTTCACGGCCAGCACGTCGCCAACCTGCATAAGGTCGACCTCCTGGCGTAGGCGCACGATGGGTCCCGGGCACTGCATGGCGGTCACATCCAGGCGCCGTTCGGGTGCGGCAGGCGGCGCGGCGGGCGGCGGTGGTGGCGGTGGGGCGGGTGGTGGTGCGGCGGGCGGCGGTGCGGCGGGTGGTGGCGGTGCGGCGGGCGGTGGTGGTGCGGCGGGGCTTGGGTGGGTGTGTTTCCAGGTCACCCAGCCACCACTGAGATTGGCAGCACGGAAACCCTGTTGTTTGAGGATGCGCTCGGCGACGTAGCCGCGCAGGCCGACTTTGCAGTAGACCACGATCTGCCGGTCGCGCGGCAGTTCGCCGAGGCGCTGGCGCAACTGGCCCAGGGGGATCCGTTGTGCGCCGGGGATCACGCCGAGGTCTGTTTCGGCCGGTTCGCGGACATCCAGCAGCACCGCCTCTTTGGGCAGTCCGTCGGCATACACCGCGTCGCTGTCGCCACGCAGCAGATTGACGGCGACCATACCCGCGACATTGATGGGGGATTTGGCCGAGCCGTAGGGCGGCGCATAGGCGAGTTCGAGTTCGGCGAGGTCGTAGACGGTCAGGCCGGCCTTCATCGCCGTGGCCAGCACGTCGACCTGTTTCTCGACATTCTTGCGGCCCACCACCTGGGCCCCCAACAAGGTGCCATCGTCGCGACACAACAGCTTCATGTGCAGGACATCCGCGCCGGGGTAGTAGGAAGCGTTAGACAAGGGGTGCAGGTAGACTCGACGGAAGGGCGTCTTGGTTGCCGCCAGCGCTTCCGCGGTGCGGCCGACACTGGCTGCCGTCAGGCCGAATACCTGCACCACACTCGTGCCTAGGGTGCCGCGGTAGCAGCTGTCTAGTCCGCAGGCGTTCTCCGCCGCGATACGGCCCTGCCGGTTGGCCGGACCGGCCAGCGGGATCAGGGCCGACTGGCCGCTGACCGTGTCGGTGACCGCGATCGCGTCACCCACGGCGAGGATGCTGGGATCGCTGCTGCGCAGGTGCGCATCGACCGCAATGCCCCTGCCAGCGGCGAGGTTCAAGCCGGCGGCGGCGGCCAGCTCGCTGTTGGGGCGTACTCCGACCGCCATGATGACCAGGTCCGTCTCCAGGCGCTCGCCTCCTTGCAGCGCCACCGTCAGGGGGCCGTCCGGCGCCGTTCTCGCGATGGCCGTAGCCGCCTGGCTGAGGTGCAGCACGATGCCGTTGGTGGTCAGTTCCTGGTGCAAGGGCTGCGCCATTTCCGCATCCAGGGTGCGCAGGACATGCGGCAGCACGTCGACCAGATGCACCTCAAGGCCCCGCGCTTTGAGATTCTCCGCCACCTCGATGCCGATAAAGCCGCCGCCGATGACGGTGGCCCGCCGCACTCCTTGCTCCAGCCGGGCCAGGATGCGGTCCATATCGCCCAGGGTCCACAGGGTATGCACCCCCGGATCGTCGGCGCCTGGGATCGGGGGAATGAGCGGACGCGAGCCGGTGGCCAGGATCAGAGTGTCGTAGCGCTCCTCATAGACCTCGCCGGTCTCGACCTTCTTGACGGTGACCGTCTTGCGGTCGCGCTGAATCGCGGTCACCTCCTGCCGCGTCCGCACCTCGACATTGAAGCGGGCCCTGAAGCGTTCCGGCGTCATCACCAGCAGACTCTCACGCTGCGCAATGACCCCGCTGAGGTGGTAGGGCAGCCCGCAGTTGGCGAAGGAGATGAACTCGCCGCGCTCAAACATCACGATCTCGGCCTGCTCATCCAGCCGCCGCGCGCGCGCCGCCGCACTGGCGCCACCAGCCACGCCACCCACGATCACCAGTTTCATCGTACCTGTCTCCTTGGGGCGAATCGTTGCTTCCCGTCGCGGACCTCCGGAAGACCCCCTTGCCGCGAGTTCATGGTTTGCAGGCCGGAAGGCGCAGTTGCAGCAGATCGCTGGGCGCAGCACAGAGAAAGTCTGGGCTCTGCGCCCGCAGTCGCTCGGAATCGTGCCAGCCCCAGAGTACCGCGGCGCTGCGGACGCGGGCCTGGCGGGCCTCGCACATATCGCCAGCGGTGTCGCCGACATAGACGAAGCTCTGCCGAGGGTGGAGGCTCCGTACTTGCCTGATCTTCTCCGTCTTGCTCGGGTGGGTGTCGGCGCCCAGCACCGCACGGAAGCAGGCGCGCAGGCCGACCTGCTCGAGATACGCCTCGACCAGGCTGCCTTGGTTCGAGGTGATGACATACAGCGGGCAGGCGGCGGCTAGGGCGTGGATCGCCTCGCTGACGCCGGGAAACAGCCGCATCGCACCCAGGCGGCACTGGACCTTCCGGCCAACCTCCGCCAGGATCGCACTCGCTTCGGCGCGGCGCACGCCGCTAGCCTCCAACCCCTGGCAGAAGTTGGTGTCAAACAGCGCCCGGAACTCGGCCGGATTGCGGATACACGAGTAGCCACCTTCGCGCAGGGTCTGCACCAGGGCCGGGTAGAAGACGTCAAAGGAGTCGGCGATGACGCCGTCAAAGTCGAACATGATGACACACTGCTTCATCACTGCTCCGGGGGAATGGAACTTCTTGCCGGGGCCGACCTACAGCCCCGCACTCCTCGCGGACGGGTTCACTCCAGCACCAGTATACCAGCGCTTTCGACGCGCCAGTTCTGGGCCAACGCGCCGGCCCAGCAGATCCACTCGTCGGAGGCGGTGCGGCGCACGCCGAGGTTGAACGCCAGCTTGGTGCCTTTGCCGGACTTCTTGATCCCGGTTGTCGACAACGGCACCACCCACAGAGCGGTCCAGCTGTCGGCCGCGACGGTGGCGGTGTAGCGAGTCGCCTGGCCGACCTGCTGGGCTGGCTCCGCCAGGGCTCCGGCGTCGGTGGAGCTATCGTGTTTACCGGTCACATAGCCATGGATGACAAAGGTCGGCCCGAGCTTGCGCCCGGTGGCGTTCGCGAAGCACAGCTCGGCGCCGTCGCTGCCGCCCCAGGTCTCGCCGCGGTTCAGCGTCGCCGCGGCAGTCGGGACCCGCAATGCGACGTAGAGGTTCTCCCCATCGTGCCCGACCCAGGCGCTGCATGGCGGGCCCGCGACCGGCAGGCGTGCGGGCGTCTCGGCCAGCTTCAGTTCCAGGCCAGCGCGCTGCACGGCTGCGGCGTCCGCAACCGCCCCCACGGTCGACACGAGCCGCGGCACGGCGAAGGGCTGCGGATAGCGCGGCGGCGCGGCGGTGGCGGCCTCCTTGGCGCTGGGGCGCTCGGTCACCAGCGGATGCTCGCGGGCGCCCTCGGCCTCGATGATCGGCCAGGAGGCGCGCAGATCGTCTGGGTACGGCCCGATCTTCTCCACCGGGATCGGCTGGAACCCCAGCGCCAGCGCCGGCGACTCGGGCCGCAGCCGGTAGTCGTCACGGCGCGGCTTCTTGAACAGAGGGTCTGCCGCCAAGCTGTCGGGGTCCTCTCCCTGTTTCTGCCACTCGGGCCACAGTTCGGCGGCCGGGAGCTTGCCGACGCCTTCGATCATGAGGGGTTCGCCGTACTGCCAGAGCAGGTTGTGATTCCATCGGTTGTGTTCAAAATCGACATTGCCCACGCGGTAGAGGCTGGCCGCCGGGTCGTGGCTGGCAAAGATGTTTCGTTCGAAGACGTTGCCGGCCATGATCAGGCCGTTGGGCAGGGGCGCGTCCTGGGGATGTAGGGCCATGCCGCGCATCGCCTTCCAGGCGGGCTGGCCCAGAACCGATTCGTAGCCTTTCACCATGGTCGGAAAATGCGACTTCCAGAAGGGGTGGGTGGCGGTCCAGCCGCTGAGTTCAATCTGGTACATGGTGTTATCCGCGAAGACGTTGTTTTCCACCACCGTGTCGCGAGCATTGTGGAGGTGCAATCCGGCCCGGCCGCAGCGCGTGACGATATTGCCAATCACGTCCACGCCACCGGTGTTGTCATCCAGGTAAATGCCCCAGGCAAAGAAGGGCGAGACCCACTTGCCGTTCATCCGCCCGTAGCCCAGGACATCGTGGATCAGGTTGTAGCGCACTGCGGACCCGCGGGAGGAAATCCAGTCACGCCCGCCGGTGCCGATGCCAGCCGCGTCCTCGGACTCCAGGCAGAGGTGCCGCATGTGGTTATAGTCCATGATCAGGTTGTTGCCCTGGAACTGAATAGCCGCCCGCGGGCAGTCGTGGATGAGGTTGTGGGTGGCGCGGAGTCCGCAGCCCGTGAGGGTGATGCCGCAGCCCCATTTGTAGTAGATGCCGACGTGATGGATGTAGTTGTTGTCGGCGTAACTATCGCCCGGGGTGAGGGTGATACGGTCGCCGCCCGTGAGGTTGATCGCATCGCGGCCGATGTCGTAGATGTCGTTGCCGACAATGCCATTACGAAAGCCTCCCGTGACCACGACCGCGTTGCCGTTGTAGTCGCCGACGTTGCGGATGGTGTTGCCCGCGATCCGGCAGTCGGAGCTGTCCTTGAGCTCGACGGCGTTGCCGGCGCAGCCCTCCAGCGTGAAGCCGCGGAAGGTCACCTGACTGCAGCCGGGACCCAGTTGCAGAATCGTGCGCAGAGCCGGGGCGCAAACCGTCCCGCCCGCCAGCGCTTCCGGCGGCCAGAAGTAAAGGGTCGAGGCGCCCGAGTCCAGATACCATTCCCCCGGTGCGTCGAGTTCCTCCAGGAGCCCTTGCACGAAGTAGCGGTCGGTGGGACGGATGGGGTACGACGCGTCGGCAGCCAGGGTCAGGGTGCGTGCCGCCGGGTCCAGCGCGGCGATGCGAACGAGGTTGTTCCACCAGTTGTAACGGGCGAAGATGAAGACCTCGCCCTCCTCGGGACGGGACCAGCGCCGGGCGTCGCTCTCCTTGAATGCCAGCAGCCGCTTGTTGTCGGTCGGGTAGTTTGTGTACATCTCCAGCGGCTTGCCGTCCACGAAGGCCCAGCCGCCGCCGTAGGGGTTCTTCGGGTCGAGGTTCGGGTAGCGGGCCAACGGCTGGCGCACGCCGTTGAAGAACAACTGGCGGAAGTTGACGCCCTTCAGGCCCTGGGCGCCGATGTCGGCCTTGAGGATACGGCCCTGGTGCGGCACGAAGCCGGTGATCGTGCGACCGCCCAGCAGGATGGGCTTCTCGCTGCCATAGGCGCGGTAGGTGACCGGGGACTCGGCCGTGCCGGAATCCTGTGCCTCCAGCTTGAAGGTCTGTGGCAGAGCGTAGGTCCCGCCCCGGACGGCGACGGTGAAGCCGCCCGGGGGGAGCGTCCCGGCGCTCTTGAGCTTGCGGATCTCATCGCGGGCCCGCTCCAGGGTCGCAAAGGGGCCGTCGGCGCGTTCCGGGTTGGGCGCGGGCAGTCGGCCCGACCAAGCGTCGTTGCCGTCGGTGGCCACATAGCAGGTCGCCGCGGGCACGCCGACGGGCAGAGCGGACTCCGCCTGCGGCGCCGTGCTGCGACAACCGCCGCAGAGTACCATCCCGATAGCCCCCAGCAACCCGACCGACAAGTTCAGCCGTGTCATCGCGTCAGACCCTCCTGCTGTGACCTTGCACCCTTCACCCGGGAGCGCCGACCGTCGGGTCGGCTCTGGCCGCGAGCCGCGGCCGCTCCATCCTGCCGGGAGCGCCGACCGTCGGGTCGGCTCTGGCCGCGAGCCGCGGCCGCTCCATCCTGCCGGGAGCGCTGACCGTCGGGTCGGCTCTGGCCGCGAGCCGCGCCGAGGCTCACAGCTCCGACATCAAGCGCAGCAGTTCGTCGGCGGAGACGGCGGACGGGACCTCGTTGCCGCTGAGCAGGCTGTCCGCCAGGTCGCGTTTGCGGTGATGCAGTTCGACGATGCGGTCCTCGATCGTGTCGGCGGCGACCAGGCGGTAGATGGTGACCGGCTGGTCCTGGCCGATACGGTGGGCTCGGTCGCTGGCCTGGTCCTCGACGGCCGGGTTCCACCAGGGATCAAGATGGACCACATAGTCGGCGGCCGTCAGGTTCAGGCCCGTGCCGCCGGCCTTGAGGCTGATCAAGAAGATATCGCCTTCCCCGCGCTGGAAGGCGGCGACGCGCTCGGCGCGCTCCTTCTGCGGCGTGGAGCCATCCAGGTACTGGTACTTGACGGCGCGCCGGTCCAGGTGTTCTCGGATGAGGGTCAAGTGCGTGACGAACTGACTAAATACCAAGGCTTTGTGCCGGTTTGCCAGCAAGTCTTCGACGATCCCGTCAAAGGCTTCGAGCTTGGCGCTGGGGATGTCGGATGTCGCCAGGACGAGGCGCGAGTTACAGCAGGCCTGGCGCAGGCGCGTGATCTCCGCCAAAATCTGCATCCGGCGCGCCCCGGGGCTGCCCTGCTGCTCGCCGATGCGCCGCAGCGATTCACGCCGCAACGCCTCGTAGAAGGCCCGTTCACGCTCGCTGAGCTGGACGTGCTGCAGGACCTCGGTGCGCGGCGGCAGCTCTTTAAGGACTTGACCCTTGGTACGGCGCAGGATGAACGGCGCAATCACCCGCCGCAGCCGCTGGCGCACCGCCGCATCCTCATCCCGTTCGACGGGGATAGCGAAGCGCTCGTTGAAGTGCTCCCAACTGCCGAGCAGTCCGGGGTTGATGAAGCGGAACAGACTCCAGAGTTCGCCGAGGTTGTTCTCGATCGGCGTGCCGGTCGTGATCAGGCGAAAGGCGCCGTTGAGCCGGAAGGCCGCCAGCGAGCGCTTGGCGCGGGGGTTCTTGATGGCCTGCGCCTCATCCAGCACGACCGTCTGCCAGGTGATGTCGGCCAGGGCGTCGCGCCCGGTCTGCATCAGGCCGTAGCTGCAGATGACCAGGTAGAAGGGGCTCAGGTTGTCCAGCATTTCCTGGCGGTCACCCTCGCCGAACAACCGTATCTTCAGGCTGGGCGTGAAACGGGTCGCTTCGTCGCGCCAGTTCAGGCAGACAGAGGTGGGGGCAATGACCAATGAGGGACCGCCGCCGGCGCGGTCGAGCATCACCGAGAGCGCCTGGACCGTCTTGCCCAGGCCCATATCGTCGGCGAGACAGGCGCCGGCGCCCCAGGCCGCCAGTCGGGAGAGCCAGCGGTAGCCCTCGAACTGGTAGTCGCGCAACTCGGCGTGCAAGGCCGACGGCAGGACCGGGTTCAGGAGGTTTGCCCCTTCCAGTCGCGCCAGGTTCTCATGCCAGTCCTGATCGGCGTCCAGCTCGCCCACTTGCCGGACCACCTCATCGAGCGCCGCGGCCGCCAGCGGATGGAAGCGCAGCCCGTCGCGGCGGACCTCGCCCAGCACGGTCATATCCTCAATGCGCCGACGGAATTCCTCGGTGATGGCCAGGTACTGCCCATCGCCGATCGCAATGAAACGCCCCGGACTCAGGCCCGCCAGGCGTATCAGCTCCGCCAGATTCAGGGTGAGCTCCTCATTGATCAGCACATCCCCCGAGACGCTGAACCAGTCCCGCTGCCGCCGCACGCAGAGATGCAGGTCCTTGAGACCCAGCATGCGGCTGACGGACAGTGCCCGGCCTTCGGGCCATTCGACCTGGACTTCCGGCGGCAGCGAGCGCAGTTGCAGGAGCAGGTCAAGGCACTCTTCGGGGGTCTCCACACTCCAGGTCCAGTCGGTATGAGGGTGGGCCGTGAGGACGGCACAGGCATCTGCCACGACCTGGGCCTGCTGCTCTTCGGCGCCGAAATCCCGGCCGGCCTCAAGTCGCCGCCCGTCCAGGTCTGCCACCACCGTCGTCCCCCCGCGAGCAGGGACGTAGGTCGGGCCCCGGCGGCCAAACGGCTGCACCAGCAGCTCGACGGTCAGGCCGTCTCCCGCCGGCAGCAGATGCACGTGGATCGAGGAATCGGCTTCCACCGGGGTGGTGCCGAGTTCGATGGACCCGATGTCGGACTGCACGATGAGCCGTGCTGTCAGCGGCGCCACGGCGTCCCGCACCCGCTCGCGGGCTCGCGCCGGCACCTTCAAGCCACCCTGGAGAACGGCGCAGATACGTCGGTGAACCTCATCCAGGCGCACCAGACGCAAGCGCGTCGGCGTGTCACGCAGCAACAGCACATTCTCGGTGCCGCAGTGGGCGGGAATCATGGACAGCTCGATCATCTCGCCCACGGCCCGAATGATCAGCTCCGGTTCGCCGCGAACCAGCTCCACGCGCAGCCGCGGATTGTCCTCCCAAAAGAGCAGCGGATGCCCGATCATCTCCACCAGAGCCAGGTCGGTGCGGAAGCTGTAATCGATGGCGTCCGGCTTCCAGCGGTCGGTGCGGGCGCTGATCGCGGCGCAGATACGATGATCCTGCTCGGTCATGCAGGCGGGCCGTTCTGACAGGGTATAGAGATCGGCGAGGGCCACGCTACGGCCGCGGGTCCAGACCCCTTTGGCGGTGCGGTGCTGCTCGGCTGGCCGGAGGGCGGACTGGATAGCGTCGGTGTTACCCGGCTTGAGGAACCAGACAAAACGCTTTTCCGCCACGGGCTCCGCCGGTTCGGCTGGCGGGAGGGCCAGCGCTCCGAGTGCGTCCAACGCCCGTTCCCAGGCTTCGCAGAGAACCACGCTGCCCACCAGTCCCACCACCCCGGAGCGCAACCGGAAGGCCTCGGCATAGCGCCGACAGTCCTCGTGTCCGTTGACGCCGACCAGCAGCGCCGCGACTTCGCTGGCCGCCCACTCGTAGCCCGCCTCACGCCAGCGCGTCCACAGACTCTCCAAACGCGCCGCGGGCACCGCGTTCGGCCGGACCAAAAAGGCGCAGGCCAATTCGAGCAGCGCCAGGGCGTCCGGTGTCGCGTCGGATAGCGGCGGCAACTCGTCCGACCCACGGCCCACACCGGCTTCATGCAGAACCGCTTCGACGCGGCACAGAGAGGCGCAGACATCCCGCCACAAGGGCTCGGTGACAGCAGCGCCCAGATAAGTGTGCAGCCGCTCGAGATGCGCCTCGGACCCTGACTTCAATAACGCCAACAAGTAGAACAGACCACCATAACTGCGGTAGAAAGCGTCTGCCTTCGACTGCTCCCGGCGCAAGTCATGCAGGCCCGACTCGAAGTGGGCCAGGGCCTCATCGTTCTGCCCGCGCAAGAAGGCCATCCAGCCCAGGCGCACCGCCCGGGCGGGGCCCTCGATATCGCCAAGAATTTCCGCCGCCGCCGCCAGACGGCCCTGCAAGATGTACACGTCAGCCATGAACACGCGTACCGCCGCCGGCATCCGGGCCGGATCCTGCTCCAAACACTGCATCAAGGCGGCGCAGGGCTCCAGACGCAGCGCCGACCAGGACAGCATCTCGCCTGCCCCCGCCGCGCGCATCGGACCAGACAAGGAAAGGAACCAGTCAGGCTCGAAGGGGTGGGAACAGATGCTCACCAAGGGCGGCTCGGTCCTGCCATCGGGCGGAAATTGACGCTGCAGCTCCCAGAGTGCCTGCTGCAATGCCCGGCTATCCTGCCGGTAGAAGGCGATGCGGACTTCGCGCAGTCCTTGGTCGCGGCTGCGGAAGGTCGCGCTGCGGTTCCACGCCAAGGCCACCGGCACCACGCGCTTGACGGCGCGCGCCAGAAGGTCAAATCGGCCATCGGCAGCGGCTTGGCGAGTGGCGCGTTCACACACCGCCCGGTTGCAGCGCAGGCCTTCCGGCGTCAGCTCGGCGTGGCCCTGCCCCAGCAACAGATCCAGGGCGGTTCGGAAGGGCTCTGCCGCCACCGCGCTCTCACTCTGGGCCAGGCAGTCCCGCAGGACCTCTTCAGACACTGGCTCGTAGAGCACGCTGAGGGTCTGCAGCATGCGTCGGGCGAGGCTGAAGCGCCCGTCCGTAGGGGGGGGCGACTCCCCGCCCGGCTTGTTGGCCGGCGATCGAGGACGCCGGGGCTTGGCATCTTTTTCAGACATTACAATTAGCTCTGGCCTGCCCCCGCACTGTACGGGGGCAAACTGCTTAACGTAATACCACGGGGGTCAGTGGTCAACGCCGCCGGGAGAGTTGGGGCGCACGTCAGCTCCGTAAGGGTTCGCTTGTCTGAGAACCGCAGAGGGTCGAGGGCCTGCCCGCCGTGGTGAGTCGAG
>CAIZKT010000158.1:0-2605 GCA_903933565.1 uncultured Victivallales bacterium
ACGGCCTGCCCCCAGGACAGACTCACGGCCTGCCCCCAGGACAGACTCACGGCCTGCCCCCAGGACAGACTCACGGCCTGCCCCCAGGACAGACTCACGGCCTGCCCCCAGGACAGACTCACGGCCTGCCCCCAGGCCAGACTCACGGCCTGCCCCAAGGTTAGACCGGCACGACGAGACGGCGCGTGGACCCGTCGGCGCCGCGGCCCAGGACGAAGCCAAGCTATGCGGCCTCAACGCCTGCCTGGCGGTGTTCGCCAAGCGTCCGGATGACATCGTCCGCGCCTACGTCACGCAGGCCCAACTGGCTGCGGCTGGTGACCTCCTGAGCTGGTGCGCCAAGCAGCACCGGGCCTACCACATGGTGACCAGCGAGGAGATGGATCGCATCACCCAGTCCTCACATCACGAGGGCATCTGTTTGCTGGTCAAACCGCCGCTGCGCATCACGCTCGAACAACTGTGCATACGCCTGGCAACCCAGACCGGACCCGTTTGCGTGCTCCTGCTGGAGGGGGTCACCAACCCGCACAACTTCGGCGCCATCCTGCGTGTCGCCGCCCATTTCGGCGGCGCCGCCGTGATCCAGTGCGGCCCGGAAGACGCCCTGCCGCGGCTTTCGGCTGCGGTCTGCCGGACCGCCGAGGGCGCCGCCGAGCAGATGCCCGTCATCCAGGTCGGAAACGCCCGCTCTGCCATCGAACGGCTGCGGCATTGCGCCCTGCAGGTGGTCGCCACCTCCAGCCACGCCACCACCTCTGTCTACGCCCGCGGCATGCCACGACGCTGCCTGCTGCTGCTCGGCTCGGAGGCCGCTGGGCTGTCCAAGGAATTGGCGGAAGCCGCGGATGCCGTCGTCTCGATCCCTGGCACCGCCTGGGTCGAAAGCCTCAACGTCGCCTGCGCCACCGCGGTGCTCATGGCCGAGTTCCGCCGCGTCCAACCCTGGGTGGCGCCCGCGGCGGTAGTGCCGCCGGCAGCGCCGCCGCCACGCTGAATTACCGCCGGCGGGCCAAGACGACAAAGCCCCTGGCGGCGCCGGAGGCACAGCCAGGGGCTTCTTGGGGTCTATCAACCCGACTCAGGCGCCGTAGCGGGCAGCGTCGCCGAGCATCTCTTCGATGCGCAGGAGCTGGTTGTACTTGCAGATGCGGTCGGTGCGGCTGAGAGAGCCGGTCTTGATCTGGCCGGCGTTGACGGCGACCGACAGGTCGGCGATGGTCACGTCTTCGGTCTCGCCGGAGCGATGACTGACGACGGCGGTGTAGCCGGCTTTGTGGGCCATCTCGATGGCGTCAAGCGTCTCGGTCAGGGTGCCGATCTGGTTGACCTTGACCAGGATGGAGTTGGCCACGCCCAGGTCAATGCCCTTCTGCAGGAACTTGACGTTGGTGACGAAGAGGTCGTCACCGACGAGCTGACAGCGATCGCCGATCTTGTCGGTGAGCAGCTTCCAGCCCTCCCAGTCGCCCTCGGCCATGCCGTCTTCGATACTGTCGATAGGGTACTTGGCAATCAGCGAGGCAAGGTAATCGACCTGCTCGGCGCTGCTGCGCTTGGCGCCCTTCTTGCCCTCGAACTTAGCGTAGTTGTAGACGCCGGCTTTGAAGAACTCACTGGCGGCGCAGTCGAAGGCCAGCATAATGTCTTCGCCGGGCTTGTAGCCGGCCTTCTCGATGGCCTTCAGAACGGTCTCAACCGCGTCCTCGGTGCCCGCGAAAGCCGGAGCGAAGCCGCCCTCGTCGCCCACGGCCGTGCTCAAACCGCGCTCTTTGATCAGCTTCTTGAGGCTATGGAAAACCTCGGCGCCCATGCGCAGCCCTTCGCGGAAACAGCAGGCGCCAACCGGGCGGATCATGAACTCCTGAAAGGCGATGGGGGCATCGGAGTGGCTGCCGCCGTTGATGATGTTCATCATGGGGACGGGGAGGACCTTGGCGTTGACGCCGCCAAGATAGCGGAACAGGGGCAGACCCAGCTCGTCGGCCGCCGCGTGCGCCGCCGCGAGGGAGACGGCCAGGATGGCATTGGCGCCGAGGTTACTCTTGGTCTCGGTGCCGTCCATCTCCAGCATGGCCTGGTCGATGCCGACCTGGTCGAAGATATCCATACCCTCGAGCTCGGGAGCGATCTTGTCATTGACGTTGTCGACCGCCTGGGTCACGCCCTTGCCCAGGTAGCGATCCTTGTCGCCGTCGCGCAGTTCGATAGCCTCGTTCTCGCCGGTGGAGGCGCCGCTGGGAACCGCAGCCCGGCCGACGGTGCCGCTTTCGAGGATGATCTCGGCCTCGACGGTGGGATTGCCGCGGGAATCGATGATCTCGCGCGCCTGAATGTCCAGAATCGTGCTCATGCTGGGGCCTTCTCCTGCTGTTGACTGCTGTCTATCTCGGGTCGGGAAAAAAGTCAGACCGGCAACAATGATGGCGGGTACTATAGCGGATCGGCAGGGCTGGGGCAACAGCGCTGCAGCGCCGGGGGCGCAAGTCAGCTCCGGAGGGGTTTGCTTGTATGAGAACCGCAGAAGGTCGAATGACCAAGGCCAAATGACGAATGGCAGAATCCCCTGCCGGGGCACCGGAGTTCTCTGGCTGTCATGTCCGGC